>NZ_JAPCIZ010000023.1:0-59978 GCF_027707725.1 Aeromonas sp. QDB25
TGAGATAGTGAAGAACGACCTGACGTTTGAAGTCGGTCGAGTATTTTTGCTTTCCCATAGAAACGAAGAACCCCTACTCGTTGGGTGTCCAACTTTCGGGGTTCACTTCACATGGGGCGGTCTTTTCATTTCCGTCTCTTGCGCTCCGCGTCGGGGCCATCGGAAGCCCGCTGCGCAGAGTGGCAGCAGGCAGGTGGTGGCGGCCTTATCCGTGTTCAAACATCCGGAACAGATAAACCACGAACAGCACTGGAGTGAGTGCTGGCAGCCTTATCCGTGTTCAAACATCAGGAACAGGTAAACGACAAACAGCACAAGATGGGTGGCGCCGTGCAGGGCGTGGGTGCGGCCGCTGCTGAAGGTCACTTTACAGACCATGAGGGTGGTGATGAGCAGCACCATGTCGGCAGGGGAGAGGCCCAGGCGCACTTCCTGCCCCATCAGGGAGCCGATGAAGAGCACGGAGGGTACCGTGAGGGCGATGGTGGCCAGCACGGAGCCGAAGTAGAGATTCATGGCCCGCTGCAACTGGTTGTTGAAGGCCGCCTTGATGGCGCCGACTGCTTCGGGAGCCAGCACGATACAGGCGACGATGAAACCACCCAGTGCCATCGGGGCTTCCATCACGTGCACCCCGTAGTTGATGGGGATGGCCAGGGTCTTGGCCAGCAGGATCACCACCACCAGGTAGGCGAGCAGCAAGAGGGTGTGATAGACGTTGCTCTGCAGCGGGCCGTGGTGATCCTCGAGATCCTCGTGATCGCTGTCGACGAAGAAGTGGCTGTGGCTGCGGGTCTGGATCAGCAGGAAGACACCATAGAGCAGGATGGAGATGATGATCAGCATCCATGACATGGCCTTGGAGAGGCTGCCCAGGGTGCCGCCCTGGGTGAAGTTCGGCAGGACCAGACAGAGCAGTGCCAGGGGAATGATGGCCACCAGATAGGATTTGACCCCGTCCAGATTGAAGTTCTGGGTGTGATAGCGCCAGCCGCCAAACAGCAGGGTGAAGCCCACCAGACCGTTGGTGACCAGCATCACCACCGCGAACATGGTGTCCCGGGCCATGGTGGGATTGGGATCGCCGGTCAGCATGACGGAGGAGATCATCACCACTTCCAGGGAGATGACCGAGAGGGTCAGGATCAGGGTACCGAAGGGTTCCCCGAGCTTGATGGCGAGGGCGTCAGAGTGACGCACGACGGAGAAGATGGCCCAGGTCACGATGGCAAGCAGGGCCAGCGACACCGGCAGGTAGACCGCAAGGGGGGTTGTCTCTGCCAGCAGGTCGCTCCCCAGGGTTTTGAAGAAGAGCAGGGTCAGCAGACCGGCAGGCAGAGCAATCTCTTGTCGGATAAAAGACTTCATAGGCAGTGGTTCTCATCTCGGGGCGGCCTCGGCCGACGGGGTATGGAGCGACTTGGTGCACCCAGGGTGCACAGACCCATGATAAGGGGAGATGCTCCTCATGCGGAGCATCATTTTGTTGCAAAGGGTGAGAGGCGGGGCAGGTGCCGCCTCAGTGCGGGTCGGAGGGGCTGGTTGTCTCGCCCTCTTGCCACGCCATCAGCCAGATCTTCAGTTTGCTCAGGGGCATGGGCTTGGCATAGACGTAGCCCTGGATCAGGTGGACTCCGTGGCGATGCAGGTATTCCACCTGCTCCTGGGTTTCGACCCCTTCGGCGATCATCTCCATGCCCGATTTGAGGCCGAAGGCGATGGTGGCATCCAGCACGCTGCGCTTGAGGTCGTCCGTGCCTATGGTATCCACGAACATCTTGTCGATCTTGATCTGGCGAATGCCGAGCCGTTGCAGGTAGGCAAAGCCGCCATAGCCAGTGCCGAAGTCATCCAGCTTGAAGTGATAGCCCCTCTCCTGCAGGGCTGCGATCTCCGCCATGGCCCCCTGGATGTGCTTGATGGGATCCCGCTCGGTGAGTTCGAAGGTGAGGCGGGCCGGCGAGGGCCAGCCATGGTGCTGCAACTGGGTGCGCAGGCGAGGCTGCTCGATATGGCCCGCCACCAGATTGACGCTGACCCACTGGTGCGGGGCCAGGACGGGGAGATCCGCCAGGATGCGCTCCAGCAGTTGATCCGTCATCGGCAGGATCAGCCCCTGCTCCTCCGCATAGGCGATGAAGGTGCCTGGCGACACCAGATCCCGTCCTCGCTGCCAGCGCAGCAAGGCCTCGAATCCCACCACCCTTCGGTTTCTGCTGTCCACTATGGGCTGATAGAAGGGGATGAACTCCCGCCGAGCCAGCCCTCTTTGCAGCAATCCTTTGAGGGAGCGCCGGTAGTTTCTAAGGCCTCAGTAGAGGGCCGCCAGCAGCGCCCCCAGCGCCCCGGCCGACCAGAGGCCATCGCGGTGTATCTGTGAGCGGGCGTAGCGTTTCAGTGCCTCGCCAGCCCAGAGGGTCTGCTCCACCTGATGCTGGGGATCGAAACTGAGCAGCCGCATCGGGTTTGCCTCTTCTCGAATGTGCTTGTTGCCACGGGGGAAAAAGAGCCCGAACTGGGCCGGGTGCTTGTGGTTGAACTCCAGATAGAAACAGTCGTTGCAGGGGGTGCGCAGCAGCTCATGGCTCCAGCTGCTGTCGAGCACCCAATAGGCCAGATTGCTGTTGCGTCTCGCATAGACCAGGGTTTCGCGTTCGGTATCGAACATGGGGGCCGTGCTGGATATATGAAAGTCGGGGGAGACCGGTATGCCGGCGTCGGCAAGCTGGGGCAGGGCGGGGCCCAGGGTGGAGCAGCCGCTCCCGTTGGCAAGCTGCAGGCCGGCCAGGCGAATATGGCGGTTGTAATACTGGGGTGAGCGCAGCAGCGCCATGTCTTTGGGGCCGCAATCGAAGGCAAAGTGGGCGAGTTGAGCGGGGACATCGTGATCCAGGAGCTGGTTGCGCTCCTGCTGGTAGTCGAGCAGAGCCCTTTCCTTTGTCTGCAACAGGTGGTGAGCCAGCTTGTCGCTCAACAGGGGGGTGAGCAACAGCATCAGCAGCGGGGGCAAACAGAAGAGGCCCAGAGGAATCCATAACGGAGATCGTGCAGACATGGTGGGCACCCTTCTTCCCTGAAATGAAACAACCCGATTGAGACTCAAGCATCATAGCATTAGCTGCATCGATTTGAGCCAAGTTGGTCACACTTGGAACAAAAACGATAATTAATTGATAAATAAAGGATATGGCTACACACCTGAACAAGATTCAATCGCTGACCTGTCATAAATGACAATTGTCCAGCTTATCTGAAGTGGCTAAAGTAGCGGTGCGGTTTGACTCACCGTGTGTTCAATACTCCTGTATCTATTTTGTCAGTAGCACAGAGTGTTAGTTTTGATATGAGTGTTTCTTTTGGTCCCCGCTGTGGGACCATTTTTCTGTCCGCTCCTCAGCCTGTGTCCCCTCGTTCTCTCCCTTGATGCCTCTCTCTTTTGCGACCTGCACTACGGCGCCGCATGACGCATCCGCCCGCTTAATTTGCAGAAGCGGGATCTTCATCCATAGGCGGCGTTTGGTCTGGGCTGATACCATGATGCCCTATGGATGCTGTCGGCTACGGAAAGGCACATGAAACTGACCACTCAACTCGTCTCTTTTATTACGCTGTGCGTGATCTCGGCCATGGCCATGGTGATGCTCGGCGGGGTCTTCAGTTTCCGCCAGATGGGAATGGAGCTGCAGCAGAACCGGGTCGACTCCCTAGTGGAGATCATCGACAAGCAGCTCGGGGTGACCGATGACCAGCAAGCCCTTGCCCGCTGGCTGCCCTCCCTGTTGCGGGCCTCCCATGTGGTGGAGCTGGAGATCCGTCAGGACAAGCAGCGGGTCTACTGGTTTCGCGATGTGCAGCAGCAGACGGACGAGAGCCTGCTGATCGCCTACAGCGAGGCGATCCCCAATCAGGCCGGGATGCGGGCCGACTTCAAGCTGGACAGGCCGTTCAAGGAGTTCGAGTACTCCATGAAGGCGATGTTCGGCATCTCTCTGGGTATCTTCATCGTGGTGTTCGGGCTCTGGTACTCCATCCGCTGGCTGCGTCTGCAGTTGCGCGGTGCCGAGCTGCTGGCGGAGCGTGCCCAGCTGATCCTGGATGGCAAGCTGACCAAGCTGGCCCATGACCCTGCCGAGGAGTGGCCTGTTTCGGCCAGTCAGGCCCTCACCCATCTGCTGACCGAGCTGGCCGACGCCCGCAAGGAGCGCAGCCGCTTCGACAACTTCATCCGCAGCAACGCCTTCGTCGACAAGACAACGGGCATCGGCAACCGCCTCTTCTTCGACAACCGGCTGGAGAGCGCCATCATGGAGGCAAGCGTGATCAGCGGCGGTGTGCTGCTGATCGAGCTGGCCGGTCTGGAAGAGCTGGATCCCGAGCTGAGCGGGCGCCCGAGCCAGGAACTCCTGATGGAGGCGAGCGCCACCATCGCCGCCTTCGTGCGAAAGCACAGCGGAGCCCTGCAGGCGCGCTATGCCGGTCAGGTCTTTGCCGTGCTGCTGCCGAACATGTCAGAGAGCGAGATGGTGGACGGCGCCAGCCAGTTGCTCAAGAGTCTGCAGCGGCTGCACTGGCCCGAAGCGGTCAATGCCGACACCGCCGTCTATCTCGGTGCGGTCTGCTATCAGGCACAGGATTCCCTGCTCAAGGTGCAGGAAGAGGCGGAGCTGGCGCTCAAGAGCGCACGCCTGCAAGGACACAGCGGCTGGTTCCTGTTCGAGAAATCCCTCAACGAGGAGGCGAGCAGCAAGGGAACGGTGCGCTGGCGCACCCTGATCAGCCGTCGCATCGAGGAGCAGGGCATCGACTTCTACGTCCAGCCTGTGCAGCAGGAGCGGGATCAGGTGGTGTTGCAGCAGGAGCTGCTCATCCGCCTTCACGACGAGCAGGGCCGGGAGCTGCAGGCGGGGGTCTTCATGCCCATGGCGGAGAAGGCCGGTCTGCTGCTGCCGCTGGACAGGCTGGTGGTGGCCCGAGCCTTGCGACTGCTGCGCCAGCGACCGGCATCGAGCTGCCCTATCAGCCTCTCTCTGTGCGCCCAGAACCTGCTCACCCGCGAGTTCCAGCGCGAGCTCTTCTTCGAGCTGTTCCAGTTGCCGCGTAGTACCAACGAGGGGTTGATCCTGCAGTTGTCGGAGTCCCAGGTGACCCGCCACTACGAAGCCCTCAAGCGGCCGCTTCGGGCGATGCGCATGCTGGGGTGCAGGCTGGCCATCGATCATGCGGGCCAGGACGTGGTGAGCACCCAGTACATCAAGGAGTTCGAGATCCACTTCCTCAAGCTGCACCCCAGCCTGGTGCGGGAGATCCACCTGCGCCAGGTCAACCAGATGGCGGTACGCAGTCTGGTGGGGGGCTGTGCCAATACCCAGACCCGGGTCATCGCGGTGGGGGTGGAGAGTGGCGACGAGTGGAAGATGTTGCGACACCTGGGCGTGCATGCCGGTCAAGGTCCCTGGTTTGCCGACCCCGAGCCCCTCAACCTGCCTGACTAGCGTCCCGGCCGGGGTGACAGGCGGCCCTGCTCCTCCAAGCCCGCCAGCCCCTGCAAGCCACCTGTGTGGATGAAGACGATCTTGCTGCCGCGCGCAATCCGGCCTGCCGCCAGTTCGCGAAACAGCCCCCACATCGCCTTGCCACTGTAGATGGGTTCCAGCGGCAAGCCGGTTTCGGCACTGAATGCCTGCACCCATTGCCAGAGTGCCGGACTGAATCTGGCATAGCCGCCGTCGTGGTGATCCAGCGCAATGCGCCAGCCCGGAGTAGTGGCCGCCGCCGGATGCAACCGGCATACCTCGCCGGTGATGAAATCGGCCCCCTTGAGCACCGCGATGGCCAGGATCTGCTCCTGCGCCCGCTTGCCCGCGATGAGCCCCGCCAGGGTGCCGCCGCTGGCGCAGGGCAGCACCCAGAGATCCGGCGAGAAGGGCACCTCGTCGACCAGCTCGGCCACCCCGGGGATGGCCAGCGGGCTGCTGCCTCCTTCCGGTACCAGCAGGGTGTCGTCATCCTCGAACCTGGCAAGCCATTCGGGATCCTGGCGCCGACGATAGTCCTGCCGGTCGACAAAAACGAGATCCATGCCCCAGCCTTTCGCCGCTTTCAGGGTGGGATTGCTGACGGTATCCCCTTCACCGCGTATGATGCCCGTGGTGCGCAGTCCCAGTCTGAGTCCTGCTGCGGCCAGGGCGTGAATGTGATTGGAGTAGGCGCCGCCAAAGGAGAGGATGTGGCCCTTGCCCAGCATCTGTGCCTGTTGCAGATGGTATTTGAGCTTTCGCCACTTGTTGCCGGAGAGGGTCGGGTGGATCAGATCGTCCCGCTTGCACCAGAGCGTGACGTCATGGGCTGCCAGCAGAGGATGCCGGATCCGGTGCAGGGGGGAGGGGAGCTGAAGGGGCGCCATGGGATCGTCTCCCGTGGGTGCCAGCGTGGCCGTCGATGCGTCGTTTGTCATAAAGTTGGAGGCTAATAGCCTGTTTATGTTAAGGTTTAGTCCGTTTTACGCGGCCAGGTGAAGATCCAGATGAAGTCACTGTTCAGGCGTTCTCCCTCCAGCCATCAGGTCGGGATCCTGCTGGCCAGCGATCGCATTCTGCTGGCCTGCGTGGACCCGGTTCCCGTGTTTGCCAGCCAGCCTGTCAACGGCCCCCACGACTGGTCCAAGGCCCTGGCCGAGCTGTTTTCCCGGTACGGTCTGGCCAAGTCTAAGGTGCGGGTGGCCCTCGCGGCCAGCCTTTATCAGCAGATCCAGATCGACAAGCCCGCCGTCCCCGATGCCGAGATGGCGGGGGCCCTGCCCTGGGCCATCAAGGATTTCGTCAACGAGCCGGTGTTGCAGCTCGCCATGGATTATGTGGACCTGCCGACGCCCCCTGCCGGGCGTCCGCGCATCAACGTTGTCTGCATGCCCAAGAGCCGGGTGCAGCAGGTGGCGGATGCGGTCAACGGCGCGGCGACCCTGGAGGCCATCGTCAGTGACGAGCTGGCCATGACGGCCCTCTACGAGGCGGACCAGATGGTGCGCATGCTGCTCTGGCAACCCCGGGGGCAGGAGCTGCAACTGCTGGTCTTCCATCGGGGTGGACTCTGTTTCTCCCGCCAGTTGCGCGGATTTGCGAGCCTCACCGGCAGCCATGAGCCAGATGCCGACCAGCTCGACGCGCTGGCGCTGGAGATCCAGCGATCCATCGATTATCTGGCCGGCCATCTCAAGCTGCCCGAGCCCGGCCAGTTGCAATTGGCCATCGCCTCCTCCGCCATGGGGGTACTGGTGCGTCACCTGGAACAGACATTCGGTTTCCCGGTGTCGGCCATGGCAAACAAGGCGGTACTGGCAGGAGTCGAATACCTCAGTGCCTATGGCGCGGCCCTGGGCAGGAGCGACTGATGAAACACCATATCAACCTCTATGGCGCCGAATTCCGGCCAAGACGCCTGTGGGCCAGCCTGCCCCAGATGGCGTTGGTCTGGGGTGGCGTCCTGGTGCTGCTGCTGGGGGCCACCCTCTTCTATGGCTGGCAACAGCAGGGCCTCGATCGTGAATTGGCTGGCGTGCGGGCACAGCTCGACGTGCAGCGCGGCGAGGCCAGGCGTCTCGATGCGGAGCTGGCGCGCCATCTGGCGAATGCAGACTTGCAGCGGCAACTGGCCGACAAGCGGGAAGAGCTGGGGGCCAAACAGGCGCTGATGCAGCAGCTTGGCCACCTCTCCCTGCAAAAATCCCAGGGCTATGCGGGGGTGATGGCGGACCTTGCCCGCCTGCGGGATCCCCGCCTCTCCCTGCAACGGATCGAGATAAGCGACGGGCGCATCAACCTCGCGGGTGTGGCCGAACGCAGTCAGGACGTGCCCGCCTGGGTGAACCGCTTTAAACAGACCCCCTCCCTGGCGGGCAAGCAGTTTGGCGAGCTCACCCTGAGTCGGGACAAGGAGGGCCAGCTTGCCTTCCAGCTCAGTGGCATAGCGCGGGAGACTCCCTGATGGACATGAAGGCACAATGGCAGGGATGGGCGCAGCAGATCGCAGCCCTCAGCCTGCGTGAGCGGATCCTCATTCTGTTGACCGGGGTCGTGCTGCTCGGGGCCATGGGCATCTATGGCTGGCTGGATGACGCCGACACCCGGCTGGGCCAGGATCGGCAGGCCCTGGCTGCGGCGCAGCGGGATCTGGAGATCCTGACCCTGGAAAACCAGGGCAAGCAGGCCAGGCTGGGGCGGGATCCCGATGCCCAGGTGCGCGATCAGCTCGCCGGCGTCGAGACTTCCCTGCGCCAGATGGATGCCGAGCTGCTGGCTCAGACGGTGGATCTGATCCCCGCCCACGAAATGCCCGCGGTGCTGGAAGCCCTGTTGTCCCGCTCCGCCAACCTGCATATGCTGGCGCTCACCTCCCTCAAGCCCGAGCCGCTGATGGCCGGGGAGCAGAAGGTGAACCTGTTCAGGCACGGCATCCGGCTTCAGCTGGAGGGCGGCTATTTCGATGTCTACCAGTACCTGAAAGCGCTCGAAGCCCTGCCTCGCCACTTCTACTGGAAGGGCTTTGACTACCGGGTGGTCGAGCATCCCAAGGCGGCGGTAGCGATGGAGATCTACACCCTCAGCACCAGCAAGGAGTTCATCCGTGGTTAAGCGGCATGTCGGCGGGACGGGATCCCGCATTTTTGCCTTCCCATCCTGGCGCTGGCTGGCCCTGTGGGGGAGCCTGCTCGCGCTGCAGGCCCAGGCCGAGGTGCTGCAGGATCCCACCTTGCCCCTGGCGGGATCCGGTTCGGCGGCGAGTGTCGCCAAGGAGGCCGGTCTGCCCAGGTTGCAGAGCGTCATCCTGGGGAGCGGGCCCGCCCTGGCGGTGCTCGACGGTCAAAGCTACCGGGTCGGCCAGCAGGTCAACGGATTCCGGCTGGTGGGGATCAGCGCCGACAGCGTGGTGCTGGAAAAAGCGGGCAAACGCCAGACACTGACCCTGTTTGGCAGCAAGATCCGGATGTGAAGTGGGTGTCGCACGGGATGGTGCGGGCCAGGTTTGTCGAGTTTCATAGCGAGTCAGGTGCACGAATAACATGAAAAAACACCCTTTTTGTCTGCTTCCCCTCGCGCTGGCGGTGGCGGGTTGCACTACCTATCGTCACCCCGAGCCGGTACAGGCCAAAGATGCACTCAAGCAGGCGATGAGCGAGCAGAGCCCGACCGCCCCCCTGACTTCCCTGCCGCCCTCGGTGCAGAGCGAGCTGTTGCAGCTCAATCGTCCCCAGCAGCCGATGACCATTCCCGAGAAGCGGATGCGCATCGCGGCCCATGACGTGGACGCGGTGGAGTTCTTCGGCTCCCTGTTCAAGGGCTCCCGCTACAGCGTGGCGGTCCATCCCGGTGTGGCGGGCGTCATTTCGGTAGAGCTCAAGGACGTGACCCTGCAGGAGGCGCTGGCGACCGTCGGCGACATGTACGGCTTCGACGTACAGCGCAAGGGCAACGTGTTCCACGTCTATCCCGCCGGTCTGCGCACCGAGACCATTCCGGTCAACTACCTGATGATGGCCCGGCGCGGTCTCTCCCGTACCTCGGTGAGCACAGGCGGGGTGACGGCCAACGACAACAACAATGGCAATAACAACAACTTCGACAACGGCCTGAACAACAGTGGCAACAACAACAGCCAGGGCAACACCGCCAGCGGTGACAACAACACCAACAGCAACGGCACCCGCATCGAGACGGACAGCAACAACGATTACTGGACCGATCTGCGGGATGCCCTGCAGACCCTGATCGGCACAGGGGAAGGGCGGGCCGTCATCACCAGTCCCCAGGCGGGCCTGGTCACGGTGCGTGCCTATCCCAAGGAGCTCAAGGCGGTGCGCGAGTTCCTGGACCAGTCCGGCGAACACCTCAAGCGCCAGGTGGTGCTGGAGGCGCGGATCCTGGAAGTGTCCCTCAACGAGGGTTACGAGCAGGGGGTGGACTGGAGCGGCCTCTCCGCAAGCTGGGACGGCGGCAAGGGCATCACGGGGGGCGGCTCCCTCATGGACAGCCCCATCGCTTCGACCCCCAACCAGATCTTCCGGGCTCTGGGGGGCGGCGCCGGTTTCACCATCTCCGATGGCAACTTCAACGTCGCGGTCAGCCTGCTCAAGACCCAGGGAGACGTGAACACCCTCTCCAGCCCGCGCGTGACGGCCACCAACAACCAGAAAGCGGTGATCAAGGTGGGGACGGACGAATACTTCGTCACCAACGCCTCGACCACCACCACCACCTCGGGGACTTCGGCCCCCATCGTCACCCCGAACGTGGAGCTGACCCCCTTCTTCTCGGGGATAGCCCTGGACGTGACGCCCCAGATCGACGAGCAGGGCAAGGTATTGCTGCATATCCACCCCTCCGTCATCGACACCGAGGAGCAGAGCAAGACCATCAACGTCGGCACCGCCGATCCCCTGGTGTTGCCGCTGGCCAAGAGCTCCATCCGCGAGTCCGATACCGTGGTGCAGGCCAACAATGGGGACATCATCGTCATCGGTGGTCTGATGAAGACCGACAGGCAGGAGATTGTCAGCAAGGTGCCCCTGCTGGGTGACATCCCCTGGGTCGGCGAGGCCTTCACCAACCGCCGGGAGAGCAACCGCAAGGTGGAGCTGGTGATCCTGCTCAAGCCCACCGTGGTGGAAAAGGATACCTGGCAGAAAGAGCTGCAACGCTCCTCCGAGCTGCTCGACAAATGGTATCCCCCCAAGGGCTGATCCGGGATGACGCGCCTGTTGAGCACTCCTTCTCCCATGTGGCGGCCCCTCCCGGCTGCCGCCAGTCTGCCCTGCCCGACGGCGGTGGCACCATGTCGCTGATCCGGGGCTGTCTGCGGCTGCGCGCCCGGGACTCTGGCCGGGAGGGGGCATGTATCTGAGTCACTTCGGACTGCGGGAGGCCCCCTTCGGCCTGACCCCGAACACCGGTTTCTATTACGGCCTGCCCCCCCACGAGGAGGCCATGCAGGTGCTCAACTGGGCGCTCTCCCAGGGGGAGGGGTTCATCAAGGTGACCGGCGAAGTCGGCACCGGCAAGACCCTGCTCTGTCGCAAGCTGCTGAGCGAGCTCGGCTCCGAGGCCTGCCCGGTGCGCCTGGCCTGGCTGCCCAACCCCCATCTCACTCCGGGGGAGCTGCGCACGGCCCTGGCCCTGGAGCTGGGGTTGACGCTGGCGGGGGAGAGCGAGCTGGATCTCACGGATCGTATTCACCGCCATCTGATCTCCCTGCATCGGCAGGGGAGCCGGGTGGTGGTGCTGATCGACGAGGCGCAAGCCCTGCCGGACGAGACCCTGGAGGCGATCCGGCTGTTTGGCAACCTGGAAACCGAATCCAGCAAGCTGCTGCAAATCGTGCTGTTCGGTCAGCCCGAGCTGGATGCCAGGCTCGGGCAGCCCCGTCTTCGCCAGTTGCGCCAGCGCATCGGTTTTTCCTACCGCCTGCGGCCGCTGCGGCTCGACGAGACCCGCGCCTATCTGGAGTACCGGCTGCAGGTGTCCGGCTATCGCGGGGCCGCCCTGTTCGATGGCCGCGCCCTGCGCAGGCTGTGGCGCGCATCCCGCGGCATTCCCCGCCTCATCAACATACTGGCGCAGAAGTGCCTGATGCTGGCCTATGGTCGCGGTGTACGGCGGATCGACAGCGCCCTGGTCCGGCTCGCCATCCGGGATACCGATGATGCCCGCCGTGGCCGTCTCACCCTCTGGTGGCCCCTGTTGTTGTTGCTGGGCACCGCCCTGGCGTATGGAGTCTGGTCATGAGCGTGATCAATCAGATGCTGAAAGATCTGGATAGGCGTCAGCAAGAGGCCGAGGGAGCCGCCGTCTATGTGGCGCCGGTGCGCCAGCAAGGCTGGTGGATGCTGGTGCTGACCCTGCTGTGTACCCTGGCCCTGGGGATCCTCGGCTGGCGCACCTGGATCTTCTGGCAGCAGAGCCAGCGAGCCTCCCTGCCAGCGGCGCAGGTCGAGGCCCTCCGCACTGCCCCTGCGGCGGCGCCATCCGCGCCCCTGGCCGTGGTGGCCACCACGCAGGCGGTCTCCTCTGCCGCGCCAGTGGCAAAGGTGCCCGCCGCCAGTGCCGAGTCGACCGCCACGAGAGTGGCCCCCTCCGCAGCCGAGCAGGTTCCGGCCGATGAGGCCGTGCTCGCCGATGAGGGTAATCCGCAGGAAGCGCTGGGGGACGAGACGATCCCGAGCGACGAGGAGCTGCAGCCGGACCTCTATGCCGAGCTGGCTGCTGAGCAGAGTGCCGAAGAGGCGCCTGCACCCGCCGCGCCGCGCAAACCCGGGATCCTGAAGATCGAGACGGTGGAACTCTCCGACGCCGAGCTGGCCACCCTGGCCGAGCGCAAGGCGACCACGGCCATGGCCAAGGGACGGATGCAGGAGGCGCAGGATGGCTACTACGAGGTGCTGGCCCACGATCCCCACAACCAGGGGGCACGGGAACAGCTGGCGGGCCTGCTCTATGGCGCCGGACGGCTGACCGAGGCCGCCCAGGTGCTGGAAGAGGGGCTGAGGCTGGATCCCGCGCAGGCGGACCTGCGTCTGCTGCTGGCCCGTGTGGCCATCAGCGGCGGGGATCGGCAGAAGGCGCTGGACTGGCTCACTGGCTATCAGCCCGATATCGCCAGCAATCTGGATTATTACGCCACCTGGGCCGGTCTTGCCCAGGAGCTGGGGCAGCCTGTCCAGGCGTCCGAGATGTACGTCAGGCTGCTGCGCCAGCAGCCGGATCAGGGGCGCTGGTGGCTGGGACTGGGGGTGGCGGAGGATGGTCAGGGACACCGTCAGCGGGCACTGGATGCCTATCGCAATGCCCAGTTGCACGGCAATCTGGGGGAGGCCTCCACCCAATGGCTCGAACAACGAATTGGCCAACTGACCCATTGATTAAAGCGGCAGTTCGATGAGCCCATGCCATCGGACCAGGCAGCGGGCGTGAAGCAACAGAGATCGGAGCAACAATGGCACAACCCAGACTGAAAATGCGCCTAGGCGACCTGCTGGTACAGGAACAGATCATCTCGGATGATCAGCTGCAGCTCGCCCTGCAGCAGCAGCGCCAGACCGGCCGCAAGCTGGGGACCACCCTCATCGATCTCGGCTTCATCAGCGAGGTGCAACTGCTGACCTTCCTCGCCCGTCAGCTGGATGTGCCCTTCTTCGATCTCAACAACCTCACCATCGACGTCTCGGCCGTGGCGCTGTTGCCCGAGGTGCAGGCGCGTCGCTACCGGGCGCTGGCCGTCAACCTGAGCGACGACAAGGTCACCGTGGTGATGTCGGATCCGGCGGATCTGAGCGCCCTCGACGCCATCGCTGCCCTGCTCAGCCCGCGGGAGCTGGTGCTGGCCGTGGCCCGTGAAGGCCAGCTGCTGGAGTATTTCGACCGCCTCTATCGCCGCACCCGGGAGATAGAGAACTTCGCGGTGCAACTGCACGAAGAGCACCAGGAGACCGGCTTCGAGCTGGGGGCCGGCAGCCTCAATGCCGCAACCGACGAGGGGGAGGCGACGGTGGCCAAGCTGCTGCGCTCCCTGTTCGAGGACGCGGTACAGGTGGGTGCCTCCGACATCCATATCGAACCGGACGAGAAGGTGCTGCGCATTCGCCAGCGTATCGACGGCGTGCTGCATGAGAACATCCTCAACGAGGTGCGCATCGCCCAGGCGCTGGTGCTGCGCCTCAAGCTGGTGGCCGGGCTCGACATCTCCGAGAAGCGTCTGCCCCAGGATGGCCGTTTCAACATGAAGGTGCGCGGCCGCGACGTGGATGTGCGGATGTCCACCATGCCGGTGCAGTACGGGGAATCCGTGGTGATGCGGCTGCTGGATCAATCCTCCGGCATCTTGTCGCTCGCCGAGACCGGGATGCCACCCGCCATCCTGACCCGCTTCCGCCGTCAGCTCAAACGCCCTCACGGCATGATCCTGGTGACGGGCCCGACCGGCAGCGGCAAGACCACCACGCTCTACGGCGCGCTCTGTGAGCTAAACCAGGCGAGCCACAAGATCATCACGGTGGAAGACCCGGTGGAGTACCGGCTGCCCCGGGTCAACCAGGTGCAGGTCAACCCCAAGATAGGCCTCACCTTCTCCCAGGTGCTGCGCTCCACCCTGCGCCAGGATCCCGACATCCTGCTGGTGGGGGAGATGCGAGACAACGAGACGGTGGAGATAGGCCTGCGCGGCGCCATCACCGGTCACCTGGTGCTGACCACCTTGCACACCAACGACGCCGTCACCAGCGCCCTGCGTCTCATCGACATGGGGGCCCCCGGCTATCTGGTGGCGAGCGCCCTGCGGGCCGTGGTGGCCCAGCGGCTGGTGCGGCGGGTGTGCGAGCACTGCGCCTGCGAGACGGCGCCGGACGAGGGGCAGGCCACCTGGCTCTCTGTGTTGTCGGGGGAGGCGCCGGGCCAGCACAGTTACCGCAAGGGGCGCGGCTGCCAGAGCTGCAACTTCACCGGCTACTCGGGCCGGATCGGGGTGTACGAGCTGCTGGAGCTGGATCAGGCCATGATGGATGCCCTGCGCCGCAACGACGCCGAGGGCTTCGCCCGGGCGGCGCGCGAACACGAACACTACCGGCCCCTGGCCTTGACGGCGCTCGACTATGCCCGGGAGGGGATCACCTCGGTGGACGAGGTGCTCAGGCTGGCCGAGGATCTGGGCTAAGCCATGGGATCCTTTGCGTACAAGGGACGCGACAGTCAGGGTCAGGCCGTGAGCGGCGTGGTGGAGGCCGCCAGCGAGCTGGCCGCCGCCGAGCAGCTGATGCGCCGCGGGGTGATGCCCACCGAGCTGAAAGCGGGCAAGGCGAAATCCGCCAGCATCGACTGGTCGCTGCTGCTGGAGGGGGGCGTCAAGCTGGAGGAGCTGGTGGTGTTCAGCCGCCAGATGTATGCCCTGACCCGGGCCGGCATTCCCATACTGCGCGCCATCGCGGGGCTGGAGGAGAGCGCCCACAGCAAGCCGCTGAAGCGGGCGCTGCACGCCCTGGGGGAGGATCTCGGCAATGGCCGGCCGCTGTCGAGTTCGATGCAGGCCCACCCCAAGGTGTTCAGCAGCCTGTTCGTCGCCATCATCCACGTCGGCGAGAACACCGGCCAGCTGGAGGAAGCCTTCCTGCAGCTCGCCAACTACTTCGATCTGGAGCTGGAGACCCGCAAGCGGATCAAGACCGCCATGCGCTATCCCAGCTTCGTGATGATGGCCATCGGCATTGCCATGGTGATCCTCAACATCATGGTGATCCCGGTGTTCGCCGGCATGTTCGCCAAGTTCGGGGTGGAGCTGCCGCTGGCGACCCGGATCCTGCTGGCCACCTCCCACTTCTTCGTCAACTACTGGTGGCTGCTGCTGGCCCTCCTGGTGGGGTCCGTGGTCGGCTGGCGACGCTGGGTCGCCACCACCAAAGGCAGGCTGACCTGGCACAGATGGCAACTCAGGCTGCCCATCGTCGGCACCATCATAGAGCGCTCCCTGCTTGCCCGTTTTGCCCGCAGCTTCTCCATGATGCTCAAGGCCGGGGTGCCGCTGAACACGGCGCTGACCCTGGTGGCCGATGCGGTGGACAATGCCTGGATGGCGGGACAGATCCGCGACATGCGGGGCGGCATCGAGCGCGGCGAGAGCCTGCTGCGCACCGCCGGCGCCAGCGGCCTGTTCACTCCATTGGTGATGCAGATGATCGCGGTGGGGGAAGAGACCGGCCAGGTGGACGAGCTGCTGCACGAGGCGGCCGAATACTACGAGCGGGAGGTGGACTATGACCTCAAGAGCCTCACCGCCCGCATCGAACCCATCCTGATCGGCATAGTGGCGGTCATGGTGCTGGTGCTGGCGCTCGGTATCTTTACGCCCATGTGGGACATGATGCGGGCAGTGAGGGGTCAGTCGTGAGTTATCTGTGCAACCAGCATCTTCACTCTCCCAATGGCGGGGAGATGATGCGGGCCGTGCGGGGCAAGTGATGCGATGAGCAGACAGTCCGAGCAGGATGAGCGCTGGCTGGGAGGCTACAGGCGGTTGATCGCCTGCATCCTGCTGCTGGTCATCCTTGCCACCCTGGCCCTGAGCTATCGCAGCCACAGGGAAGAGGCGCTGGCGGTCAGCCTGACCCTGCTGGGGGAGCAGTTTGCCGAGCGGGTCCAGCGGCTGCACGGGCGCTGGCTCGATGAGCGGCGCCCCGCCGTGCTCCATGCAGAGGGGCGGGCCTGGCAGTTCGATGGGCGAGGCTGGCCGCTGGCGGTGTTGCCGCTACAGTCACCGTCCGAGAACTGCCGCGGGCTCTGGTCGGCCATGCTCGGCCAGGAGGCGCTGTCGATGCCCACCCTGCAGGTGCTGGCCAGCCCGGATGGGGAGGGATGCGAATTTGGTTGGGAGGCTAACTGGTTGATCTATCGTTTCGCCGATGGCAGTTTGCTGAACAAATCTTGAACAGTATCGTTCTAGCGTCTCGGCGGCATGATTTTTTTCTGTTCACATGAAATAATGCGGAACATTACGGAGGCTGCATGGCAACAAAGAGAGTGATACCCGGCCAGGGGCCCGGTCAGATGGCCGGTTTTTCCCTGATTGAGCTGGTGATCGTCATCGTGATCCTGGGGATCCTGGCCGTCACCGCCTTGCCCCGTTTTCTCGACGTGACCGACGAGGCGAAGAAGGCCAGCGTGGAAGGGGTATCGGGCGGCTTCGCCACCGGGGTCTCCCTGGTGCGGGCCCAGTGGGAAGCCGAGGGGCGCGCCAGGCAGGACAGTCTCAACACAGTGCTCTACGACGGTTCTCGCTTCTATCTGACCACGCCGACCGACAGCCAGGTCAGCAATGGCCAGCTCTCCCCCGGTTATCCCATGGACACGGCGGCGAGCGGCGCTCCCGATGTGGACCCGGCCAATCTGACGGCGGCCCGCTGTCTCAATATTTGGGAGGGCCTGTTGCAGAATCCTCCCAAGGCGACCGCCAACTTTGACGAGGTGCGCGGTAGCGGCAATGACCTGAAGTTCTATGCCACGGTGAGCAACAATGGACTGGATTCGGTCTGCCGTTACTATCTGGTCAACAGCCTGAGCAAGGGAAGTGATGGGCGCTATCAGGACCCGCAAGGGAGCACGGATGAGTTCATGAGTTTCAGTTACCGCCCGGCCTCCGGCCAGGTGACTACCAATATCAATTGATAAACAGAGGAAAACGTAATGAAGAAGCAAGCGGGTTTTACCCTGATCGAACTGGTGATTGTCATCATCATCCTGGGCATTCTGGCGGTCACCGCCGCGCCCAAGTTCCTGAATCTGCAGGATGATGCCAATAAGGCAGCAGCCCAAGGTGTAGCGGCAGCTGTGAAGAGTGGAGCCCAGCTGGCCTTTAGTCGCTCGGCGATCGATGGAACAGAAAAGATGGATCGTACCGAAGGTGCTTCTGTTGCCGTAGGCACCGGTCATGCCACCATAGCTTTTGGTTATCCTCAAGCTACATCCGCTGGCATTGGCATGATGGTTTCTCTGGATGGAGGCTGGACCCTGAGCAAAGAGGGGAATGGTACTGCTGCAGCTGAATTCACGTCCGACCAAGCCAACAGCTGTACGGTTACTTACCAAGAGGCCCAGGCTGAAGGTGAAGCATTCAAGGTTGCAGTAACTGGCGACAACTGTGACTAAATAGCAGAGTAAGGCGAGGCTTCGGCCTCGCTTTTTCTTTATCCCTGATATTCCCGATGAGAGCGTGAATGACGACAACCAAGGGTTTCACCCTGATTGAACTGGTGGTAGTGATCCTGTTACTCGGGATTCTGGCCGCCTTTGCCGTGCCCAAGTGGCTGGGCAAAGGCGGCTTTGAAACCCATACCCTGCGCGATGAGCTGGTGGCCCGGTTGCGGCTGGTGCAGACCATGAACATGCAGGAAGGGGAGGCGCGTTGCACCCAGCTGGTACTGGAGCCGAGCGGCTTCGGTCATCTGACCCTGCTTGGCAGCTGTACCCCCAAGCCCATCTCCGGCTGGAGTGCGGACGAGCAGAGCCGGGGGCGAGTCATCACCGCCTCCGGCGGCCTCTCCCTGCCTCAAGGCAGCTTTTCTTTCGACAAGCGCAGCGGTCGTCCGCTCTCACCCTCAACCTGCATCAATGGCTGCAACCTGGTGGTGAGCAGCGGGCAGGAGAGCGCCCGGCTGCGCATCGAGCCGGAAGGTTATATCCATGCCCTCCCTTAAGGCCCGGCGCGGCTTCACCCTGATCGAGTTCGTGGTCGGCATTGTGCTGCTGGCCATCGCCCTGACCGGCGTCCTGGGGCTTCTCATCAATCAGGCACCCCAGGCGGTGGATCCGGTGCAGCAGGTACGGGCCGCCCAGCTGGTCCAGCGGATCTTAAGCGAGGTGCTGCAAAAATCCTTCGATGAGCACTCGGATCACAACGGCGGCCGTTTTCGCTGCGGCGAGACCGTCGGCACCCCTGCGGTGACCTATCCCCCCTGCACCGCCAGCGCCGACTACGGCCCGGAGGGGGGCGAGACCCGCCCCTATGCCTTCAACGACGTGGACGATTTCGACACCGGGGGTCACTGGGTGGACGCCAACCTGTTTACCCAGACGGATGCCGAGGGCGTCAGCGACCAGGAGTATCGCCACTATCAGATCAGGATCGCCGTCACCCCGGATACCCTGTTTGGCAGCACCGGGCCAGGGGCCGAGTCTATCGGCAAGCGCGTCGCCCTGACAGTGCGTCTGCCGGATGAGAGCGAGCTGGCGTTTGCCCTCTATCGGGGGAACTACTGATGGACCAGCCGCACTCCCATGATGCCGCGTTCGATGACGCAGCTGTGACCACACCCCGTTACCGCGTCCGATCAGGCTTCGCTCATCGAGCCTGCGCCCAACCTGGGCGGGGGCGGGGCTTCACCCTGGTGGAACTGGTGATGGTGATCCTGCTGCTCGGGGTGATGGCGACCTTCTCCAGCCAGTTTATCGGCATCGGTACCCAGATTTACGGGGATGCCAGCCGCCGCGAGCAGCTGATGAGCGATGCCCGCTTCGCCCTGGAGCGGCTCAACCGCGAGCTGCGCGATGCGGTCCCCGGTTCGGTGCGCATCGAGGATGAGGCGGGCAAGGGGGCGGATCAGGGGACCTGCCTGCGCTTCTGGCCCATCGCCACCGCCAGCCGCTATCTGGGCTCAGTGGCCAGCGCCGGGCTCAACATAGCGGTGCCGGACGCGCTGCCGCGAGAGAAGGACCAGGCCATCGTCTATCCTCTCGCCGATCCGGCACTCGGCCTGGATCAGGGGTGTCTCCATGGCAACTGCGTGGCCGCCGTCACCTCGGTGGGGAGCCCGGTCTCGGGGGCCTTGCCGCTGACGGTGGATGGCACCTTCGCCAAGGAGTCCCCCGGGCAGCGCATCTATTTTGCCCGTCAGCAGGTGCGTTACTGCGTGACGAATGCCACCCTGACCCGGGTCAGCGCCGCCATCGGTGCTGACATCAGCCTTGGCACTTCGGCCCTGATGGCCGAGCATATCCGCCCCGCGTCCTATTACTTCTACCGGGAGCCCGCCGCCTTCAGCCAGAGCGAGGTGGGACTGCGGATGGAGTTCGAGCAGCGCGGCGAGCGCGTCCTCTTCAACCACAAGCTGGAGACGCTCAATGTTCCCTAGGCCCCCCCGCAGGCTGGTGCACCAGCGCGGCAGCGCCATCATGGTCGCGCTCTTTGTCGTCGTCATCATGGCCCTGCTGGCGGCGGCCATGGGCCGCTTCCTGGTGGACAGCGGCGAGAAGCACGGGGTGGAGGTGCGCGGGGTGCGTGCCCTGATGGCGGCCCAGAGCGGGTTGGAGATTGCCCTGTACCGGCTCTACCCGAGCGGCCAGTGGCAGGGGCAAGCCTGCGGCCCCCTGACATTCACTTTCACCGAGGTTGGGCTGGCGGGCTGCCAGGCCAGTGTCAGCTGCACCAAGCTGACGGTGAGCGTGGCCGGCGCGACCCAGACTGGTTATCGCTTCAGCAGCGAAGGGCGCTGTGGTGATCCCGGGGCCAACAGTGGCCCCAACCCGGACTTTGCCGTCAGCCGCACCCTGGTGGCGGAAGCTTTCGATGGAGCACTCCCATGAAGCAGTTGTTTCGTGCCTGTTGTTTCCTGCTCTTGCTGGGGGCCCAATCGGCTTGGGCTACCTTGAACTGCAACAGCATCTTCCCTGGGCCGATACAGAGCTTCGCCAAGGCTGGCACACTCTATATGCAGACCGGTGCCAGGGTGGAGAATTACAACAGCCTTGATGTCTGTTTCAGACAGGTACGCGGCTATGAATATGAAATGAGCAACCAGGCGTGTGGCAGCGGCAAGTGCCAGATCACGGGGGTTGCCAGTCAGATTGGTACCAGACCGACCATGATGACGAGTACAGATCCGAGTAACTATACGGTGGCATCCTGGACCAACCCCAACGTGATGCTAGGTACAACGGCGGGTTATGGGCGTCGTGTCGATGCTGGTCGTTGGGATATAGGTTCGGTGGAGGTCAACGGGGGAAACCTCACAGTCTCCGATCAGTATTCCACCTATGTGCTGAAGGGGATTCGATTTTTCAATAATGGAAGCATGACGCTCAAGGCTGGCAAGACCTACATCATCGATGGAGATATCGATCTCAGCATGGGACGTATCACGCTCGTGGGAAGTGGTACCACCAAGTTTTACGTCAATGGCAATCTGACGATTCAAAACGGCTCCCAGTTCACGGGGAGCAGTGCGCTGGATGTCTACGTCACCAAAGACCTGGCGGTGAGAAGCTCGGCCAAGATACAAGGCAGCTACTATGTCGAGGGCAAAGCAACCCTGCAGGAGAATGCCGAGCTCAGAGGGCGGCTCAGTGCGAGTAATATCGACATGTTGGGCAGTAGCAAGGTCATCTACGACGGCGGAGCCCTGACGCCCACCTGCAAAGACATCTTTACCGATCCCCCGACGGAGGGGGCCATCATGACGCCGCCGCCCGGGGTGCTGGTGCCCCCCCTCGGGGATCTGGTGTGCAGAAAGCAGGGGGGGGGCACCAGCTGTACCGGCCACAGCGGCAACAGCTTCGGGCCCGGGGATCACGACTTCGACGACGGCAGCATCAGCAACCAGGCCGAGATCATCGCCACCGGGGTGACGGCACGGCTCTACTTCAACAACCTCGATCTCAATAACGCCGAGCTCAATCCCAGCAATCCGCCAGAGAATCTCTTTATCTATGTGAAGGGGGATCTCCGGATAGCCGGGCAGAACAAGATCAATGCCGTCGTCTATGTGGCGGGCAATGTCAGTATGACCGGCAACGCAACCATCGACGGGGCGCTGGCGGCTGGCGGCAACATCGACATCGGCGGGAACGGCGACTACGAATTCGATCAGGATGCCGTCGACAAGGTCGATCTCGGTGGCACCACCTGTGGCGGGGGCTCGGGGGGGAGTCAACTCGATCACTTCGAGTTGACCCACTCCGGCCAGGCGCTCACCTGCAACCCCGAGACTGTGGTCATCAAGGCCTGTGCCGATGCGAGCTGTTCCCGGCTCGTCACCGAGCAGGTCAGCGTGACCCTTAGCCTCACCCCAGACACCGCCAGCAATGGTTGGGTGGGGGGCAATCAGCTGACCTTCAGCGGGGGCTCGACCACGGCCCGGCTGCACAACAACACGGCGGGCACGGTGACCATGGGCGTGGCCAGCTCGACGCCAGCATTCCAGCACCCGACCCTGTGCCAGGCGGGCAGCGGCGCCCTGAGCACCGCCGCCTGTACCCTGAGCTTTGCCGACAGCGGTTTCCTGTTCAACGTGCCGGATACCCTGGCCAACAAGCCGCAGGATGTGGTGATCAACGCCGTCAAGAAAGACGATGCGACCAAGCAGTGCGTCCCCGGCTTCGCCGGCGTGAGCAAGCCGGTCAGCTTCTGGGGGTCTTATGTCACCCCCAATGCCAATGCATTTGGCAGTCAGATCCGGATAGATGGCAATCCTGTCTCGACTTATGCCGCCAATGTGGCTTCGCCGGCGGGCACTGTCATCAACGTGAACTTCGACAGCCAGGGCAAGGCGACGCTGAAGCGAGTGAACTACCCGGATGCGGGCCAGATGCGGCTCAATGCCCGCCACGATGGCAGCGGCGATACCGCGGGTCTGGTGATGACGGGCTCGGATCTGTTCGTGAGCCGCCCGGCCGGGCTCTGCATCACGCCAACTCAGGGGGCCTGCGCGGCAGGGGATGCCAGTTGTCCGGTGTTCAAGAAGACCGGTGAAGCATTCCAGCTGAATATCGCGGGCGTGGCCTGGCAGGTCGATGGTGACACCGATTTTTGCAGCGGCAATCTGGCGACCCCCAACTTCGCGCTGGCCAATATTGCGCTGGGCAGCGAGCTGGTGGCACCCAAACCAGGGGAAGAGGCGGTGGTCGGTACGGCCAGTTATGACCACTCAAACGCGAAAGGCAGCAACAACCTCAACCCCGTCGGCCAGTCGGTCAACGAGGTCGGGGTCTTCCGGATGACGGCGACCCCGCCGACCTTGGGTTACTTTGGCTACACCATACCCGCCGCCAGCAGCGTGCCTGTGGGGCGCTTTATTCCGGTGGACTTCAACCTGGTGAGCGGCAACATAGTCCCCGCCTGTGATGCGTTTTCCTATATGGGGCAACCCTTCCTGGCGGAGTTGCAGATCCAGGCCCGCAATCAGTTTGGCGAGACCACCCTGAACTACAGGGAGGCGTTTGCCAAGGGGGATGCCTACCTGAGCGCGGCCAACAACAGGGACGGGGTGTCGCTCTCCGCCCGGCTGCGCAGCCTGGGGCCGTTGCCCTGGGTGGAAGGGGAGGCCGACTTCAACGGGCCGACCGAGTTTGTGCGCCGCTCCGATGGCCAGCCAGACGGCCCCTACCGGGCCCTGTCGTTTGGCCTTTATATGAAGGACAACGATGGTGAGCAGACCCTGATCGCCAATCCCGACTTCAACGACGGGCAGCCGGGGTCATGCAGTGGCGCCGGCTGCAATGCCAGGCTGATCGATGACGTGCCCATGGAAGCCTACTTCGGCCGGGTGCAGGCAGGCACCCGCCAAGGGGTAGCCACGGCCGGGCTGGCGGTGCCGCTGCAACTGCAATATCACGAGGCGGGCGCCTGGCATGCCATGCTAGCGGATCAATGTACCCGCCTCTCCTTGCAAGATGGGGGCATCGAGTTCACCGATGGCAGCCAGAGTTTCGATGAGGGAAGCGGCGAGCTGGTTCTGGATGGCAACACCCGGATCCGGCTCGGTCTTGGCCCGGTTGCCCCTGGCGCCATGGTGGCGAGCGCGAAGGATGGTGTCATCTCCATACAGTTCGCTGCCCCGGACAGGGCGGTGCGCATTCCGTTCAAGATCGATCTGAGCAAGCAACCGGAGTCAGAGCAGCAACCTGGACGGCGTCCGCTCTGGTTGTCTGACCCAAACAGTCTGGAGGGCATGGCCATTTTTGGCCGGGATCGGGGTAATGACAGAATTATTTATCGCCGCGAAGTGATGCCCTGACACCCGGGCTGACACGGGGAGATAGACGCATTGCTGTACAGTGGCGTCTTATCTCCTTGTTTCGTAGTGTTTGTCGGCCTGAGCGGGTGAGTGATGACTCGCATTTTTGTCGCGCCTGATTGATTGGCGACAGTTTGAGCGCTTGCCCATTGGGGTGGGCATTGGTAAAGTTAGCCGGTTTTCTGCACCTCCAAATTCTTAGGATTTCCCGTAGCCATGTTCAAAAAGCTCAGAGGCGTCTTTTCCAACGATCTGTCGATCGACTTGGGAACTGCCAACACCCTGATCTATGTAAAAGATCAAGGGATCGTCCTTAACGAACCCTCAGTTGTCGCCATTCGCCAAGAGCGCGGGAACGCCAAATCGGTCGCTGCTGTCGGTCATGCCGCCAAGCAGATGCTGGGTCGTACCCCTGGTAACATCTCTGCCATTCGCCCGATGAAAGACGGCGTGATCGCCGATTTCTACGTGACCGAGAAGATGCTGCAGCACTTCATCAAACAGGTTCACGACAACAACTATTTCCGCCCCAGCCCGCGCGTGCTGGTGTGCGTACCCTGCGGCTCCACCCAGGTGGAACGTCGCGCCATCAAGGAATCCGCTCTGGGCGCCGGCGCCCGCGAGGTTTACCTGATCGATGAACCCATGGCTGCCGCCATCGGTGCCGGCCTGCCGGTCTCCGAAGCGACCGGTTCCATGGTGGTGGACATCGGTGGCGGTACCACCGAAGTGGCCATCATCTCCCTGAACGGCGTGGTCTACTCCCAGTCCGTCCGTATCGGTGGCGACAAGTTCGACGAAGCCATCATCAGCTACGTCCGTCGCAACTACGGCAGCCTGATCGGGGAAGCCACCGCCGAGCGCATCAAGCACGAGATCGGCTCCGCCTATCCGGGCGAAGAGGTGCGCGAGATCGAAGTGCGCGGTCGCAACCTGGCCGAGGGTGTGCCCCGCAGCTTCACCCTGAACTCCAACGAGATCCTGGAAGCGCTGCAAGAGCCACTCTCCGGCATCGTCTCCGCCGTCATGGTGGCCCTGGAGCAATCCCCGCCCGAGCTGGCGTCCGACATCTCCGAGCGCGGCATGGTGCTGACCGGTGGTGGCGCCCTGCTCAAAGACATCGACCGTCTGCTGATGGAAGAGACCGGCATCCCGGTCGTCGTGGCTGAAGATCCCCTCACCTGTGTCGCCCGTGGCGGTGGCAAGGCGCTGGAGCTGATCGATATGCACGGTGGCGATCTGTTCCACTACGAATAAGACCCAAAGCCGGCCGAGCGCCGGCTCTTTTTTGACGACTCATGAAACCCATCTTCGGTAGAGGCCCTTCGCTTCAGTTACGGTTGTTTCTCGCCGTCATCATCTCTGTCGCTGCCATCGTCGCGGATTCCCGCTTCGGTGTGTTCAGCCATGTCCGCGTTTATCTGAGCTCCCTGGTGAGCCCGCTGCAATACATTGCCAACGCCCCCGGCACCCTGCTCGACACCATGTCGACCCAGGTGCAGACCCGCGCCGATCTCATCGAGCAGACCAAGCAGCAGGAGCAGCAACTGTTCACCCTGCGCTCGCGCCTGCTCAAGATGGATCAGCTGGAGCACGAGAACCAGCGTCTGCGCGAGCTGCTGGGGTCGCCGGTACACAAGGAGTCCCGCAAGATGGTGGCCGAGCTGCTGTCGGTGGATTCCGACCCCTTCAGCCATCAGGTGCTGATCAACAAGGGGGCGCTGGATGGCGTCTACAACGGCCAGCCGGTGATCAACGATCAGGGGGTGGTCGGTCAGGTGCTCCACGTGGGCTCCACCACCAGTCGCGTCCTGCTCATCACCGACTCCAGCCACGGCATCCCGGTGCGGGTGCTGCGCAACGACTTGCGCGCCATCGCCTCCGGCAGCGGCGAGCTGGACAAGCTGGAGCTGCGCAACCTGCCCCGCAACACCGACGTCCAGGTCGGCGATCTGCTGGTCACCTCGGGCCTGGGCGGCCGCTTCCCGGAAGGTTATCCGGTGGCGACCGTGACCCGCTCCGACTACGTGGAGGGCAAGCCCT
Source organism: Aeromonas sp. QDB25 (assembly GCF_027707725.1). Taxonomy (NCBI): domain Bacteria; kingdom Pseudomonadati; phylum Pseudomonadota; class Gammaproteobacteria; order Aeromonadales; family Aeromonadaceae; genus Aeromonas; species Aeromonas sp. QDB25. Next base: position 25,580 of record NZ_JAPCIZ010000023.1, read on the forward strand.
TCGCCCAGATCGAGGCCAAGCCCCTGGTGGCGCTGGACCGTCTGCGCTACCTGCTGCTGCTGTGGACCGACAAGAAACCGGAAGTACACGACAAGGATGCCCTTGAGCCTGCGGCGAGCGCCTCGGCGGCCACGGCAACCTCGGCGGCGGGGGCGACGCGCTGATGCTGCAACCCGCCAGCGGCAGGATCTGGATCTGGTGTTCGATCCTGCTGGCCCTGTGCCTCTCCATCCTGCCGCTTCCCTTTCAATTCGAACCCTTCCGTCCGGACTGGCTCGCCATGGTGCTCATCTACTGGGCGCTGGCGCTGCCGCACCGGACCAACGTCGGCACCGCCTGGGTGGCGGGCCTGCTGCTGGACGTGCTGCTCGGCAGCACCCTCGGCGTGCGGGCCATGGCCATGGCCATCACCACCTACCTGGCGGCCTTCCAGTTCCAGAAGATCCGCAACTTCTCCCTCTGGCAGCAGGCGCTGATCATCGGTCTGCTCTCCCTGGTGGGGAAGATCACCGTGTTCTGGGCGGAGCATCTGTTCAGCCGGGCCAGCCTCAACTTCGCCTACTTTTGGTCGACGTTGACGACGATGTTAATATGGCCCTGGATTTTTATGGTCTTGCGCAAGGTGCGGCGTCGCTTCAATATCAAGTGAATGTGAATAAAAACAACGCATTGTAACTGCGCATCGTCTCATTGAGTGAAGTATGAACAAGCACAACGAACTGCAACTCTATCTCGCCTCGGGCTCCCCCCGCCGGCACGAGCTTCTGACCCGCCTGGGCTACCGTTTCGAGGTCCTCAAGCTGGATGTGCCGGAGCTGCGCAACGACGGTGAGAAGCCCCAGGATTACGTTTGCCGGCTGGCCCGCGACAAGGCGATGGCCGGTGTGGCCGCGGCGCCCACGGCGCTGCCTGTGCTGGGGGCCGACACCATAGTGGTGCTGGGGGAGCGGGTGCTGGAGAAACCCTCCGACCTGCTGGACGCCAAGGACATGCTGGAAGCCCTCTCCGGGCGGGTACACCAGGTGATGACGGCGGTGGCCCTGGCCACCCCGGAGCGGTGCGATGTGCGGCTGGTCACCACCAACGTGGCGTTTCGCAAGCTGGACGAGGCCGAGATCGAAGCCTACTGGCGCACCGGCGAGCCGTGCGACAAGGCGGGCGCCTACGCTATCCAGGGCATTGCCGGCAAATTCGTCAGTCGCCTCGAGGGGAGCTACAGTGCCGTGGTCGGCCTGCCCCTGCTGGAGACGGACCTGTTGATCAAGCAGCACCTCGAGCAGACCCGGTAATCCTCTCGTCAGCAGTGCGCTGCTGAGTTACCCGTTGTTCGTCGTGCCAGAATTCAAAACTAGAAAGGCAAGGTAACTTATGTCGGTAGAACTGCTGGTAAACGTCACCCCCTCCGAAACCCGGGTCGCCCTGGTCGAGAACGGTCTGCTGCAGGAAGTGCATGTGGAGCGTCAGGCCAAGCGCGGCATCGTGGGCAACATCTACAAGGGAAAGATCAGCCGCGTGCTGCCCGGCATGCAGGCCGCCTTCGTCGACATCGGCATGGACAAGGCCGCCTTCCTGCACGCCTCCGACATCGTCCCCCATACCGAGTGCGTGGCGATCAAGGAGAAGGAGCAGTTCCAGGCCGGCAACATCGCCGAACTGGTGCGCCAGGGGCAGGACATCATGGTACAGGTGGTCAAAGACCCGCTCGGTACCAAGGGGGCTCGCCTCACCACCGACATCACCCTGCCATCCCGTTATCTGGTCTTCATGCCGGGCAGTGCCCACGTGGGGGTCTCCCAGCGCATCGAATCCGAGGCGGAGCGCGAGCGCCTCAAGCGCACCGTGGCCGGCTATGTGGACGAACTGGGCGGCTACATCATCCGCACCGCCGCCGAAGGGGTGGGGGAGCAGGAGTTGGAGCAGGACGCCGCCTTCTTGAAGCGCCTGTGGCGCAAGATCCTCGAGCGCAAGCAGAAGTATCCCCCCTGCAAGATCCTCTACGAGGATCCCAGCCTGGCGTTCAGGGTGGTGCGTGACTTCGTCGGTGCCGAGCTCGACAAGATCCGGGTCGACTCGCGCCAGAGCTTCGATCAGCTCAAGCGCTTCACCGAGGAGTACGTGCCCGAGCTGGCCAACAAGCTGGAGTACTACTCCGGCGAGTCGCCGATCTTCGATCTCTACGACGTGGAGAACGAGATCCAGCGCGCCCTGGAGCGCAAGGTGGAGCTGAAATCCGGCGGCTACCTCATCATCGATCAGACCGAAGCCATGACCACGGTGGACATCAACACCGGCGCCTTCGTCGGCCATCGCAATCTGGAAGAGACCATCTTCAACACCAACGTCGAGGCCACCGCCGCCATCGCCCGTCACCTGCGCCTGCGCAACCTCGGCGGCATCATCATCATCGACTTCATCGACATGCAGTCCGAGGATCACCGCCGCCGGGTGCTGCACAGCCTGGAGCTGGCGCTTGCCAAGGACAGGGCCAAGACCAACGTCAACGGTTTCTCCCAGCTCGGGCTGGTGGAGATGACCCGCAAGCGCACCCGGGAGAGCCTGGAGCACGTGCTCTGCGCCGAGTGCCCCGAGTGCAAGGGGCGCGGCCGGGTCAAGACGGTGGAGTCGGTCTGCTTCGAGATCCTGCGGGAGATCATCCGGGTCAACCGCGCCTACGACGCGGATCAGTTCACCGTCTATGCGGCTCCTTCGGTGGCCGATTACCTGCGGGGGGAGGAGTCCCACAGTCTGGCGGAGCTGGAAGTCTTCATCGGCAAGCAGGTCAGGGTGGTCTCCGAGCCGCTCTGTGGGCAGGAACAGTTCGATGTGGTGATGATGTAATTGGTCTACCGCTGGCTGAGTCGGGGCTGGTTGGCCCTCGGAGTCTTCTTCGTGCTGCTGGCCGTTCTGGTCAGCGTCGTACGACTGGGCGGCCCCTTGCTCAACCAGCACCGGGCGGCCGTGATAGGGACTCTGCTCGGGGAGAGCCAGCTCGAGGTGAGCGTGGATCACGTCGGGCTGGACTGGACTCCCCGCGGCCCGGCCATCGGGCTGGAAGGACTGGCCATCGCCCCCGATTCGGGGCGTTTCTCCCTGCGCCTTGGCAAGGTGTGGGCCCACCTCGACTTCTGGCGCTCCCTCAACGAACTCAGACCGGTGTTTGGCCAGTTGATCCTGAGCGACGGCAACATCGCGCTGGACATGACCCAGCCCGCCACCCCCGTCAGCGGGAAGAGCGCGAACCAGCAGGAGGCCCTGCTGCGCTTCCTGCTGACCCAGCTCTCCACCTTCGACATTCACGACACTCGCCTGAGCCTCACCACGGCACTGGGGGAGGTGCGCGCCCTCGACATCGCCCAGTTGCGCTGGCAGAACCGTGGCAAGCGACATCAGGGGGTCGGCAAGGCCTATCTCATCAACGGGGTGGGGGAGAGCACCCTGGACCTCATCATCGATGTGGATGCCCCCGAGGTGCGGCTCGACCGCCTCAAGGGCCAGCTCTATCTGGGGGCCAGCGAGCTGGACATCAGCCCCATGCTGGCCCGGATCCACGCCGGCGCGCCGCCGGTGAGCGGCCAGCTCGACTTCCAGCTCTGGAGCGAGTTCGAGAAGGGCAGGCTCGGCAACTCCCTGCTGGCCTTTGGCAACAACCACCTGATCTGGAAAGACGAGATCAAGGGGGAGCCGCACCGCCTCGACCTGCAGGGGGGCAAGATCCAGCTGCGCCGGGACGGCGAGGCGTGGCAGCTCGCCAGCCACGACGTCACCTTCAAGCTCGATGGCGCCACCTGGCTGCACAGCCGCCTGCAGCTCGAGCGCATCGGCTCACGCATCCAGGGTTATGTGCCCGCCATCGATCTCGACCAGATTGCCAACCTGAGCCAGCTGGTCTCCGGCCTCTATCCCGAGCTGACCGAGACCCTCAAGCGCACCCGGCCAAGGGGCCAGTTGCAGGAGCTGGTCCTGCAAGCCGACGGGGACTGGCAGGGGCTCTCTCTGCAGGGGCAACTGCGCGGCTTCGGGACCCGGGCCTGGCACGATGTGCCCGGTCTGCAAAAGCTGGACGGTGACTTCTGGCTGACCCCGAACGGGGGGCGTGCCCGCCTGACCCTGGGCAAGGGCAAGGTGGATCCGGCCCGCCACTTCAAGGAACCCATCCCGGTGGACAGCCTGAGTGCGGCCCTCGACTGGTGGCGGGCGCCGCAAGGCTGGGTGCTCTATGGCCAGGACATTGCCCTGGACAACCCGGATCTGCGCCTCGCCAGCCGGTTTCGCCTCGAGCTGTTCGAGCACCCCTTCCTCGCCCTGACCGGGCGGATCGACGTCAAGAACGCGGCCCATGCGGATCGCTACTACCCCCTGGCGGTGATGGATGAGGGGCTGGTGAGCTACCTGAGCGGCGCCATCAAGGGGGGCAAGGCCAAGGGTGCAGACCTGCTCTGGTACGGCGAATTCCGTGACTTCCCCTACGACAACGGCAAGGGCGTCTTCCAGGTGGCGGTGCCGCTGCAACAGGCCACCTACGAGTTTTTCCCGGGCTGGCAGCCGCTGACCGACCTGCAGATCGATCTGCTGTTCCAGAACGCCAGCCTCGACATGAACAGCCGCGCCACCCAGCTCGGCAAGGCCAGCTCCGACTCGGTGCACGCTTGGATCCCGGACCTCTATCCGGGGGCTCACCTCTACGTGGATGCCAGGGTTGAGGGCGAGGGCAAGGCCATCAGCGACTATTTGCAGGACTCGCCGCTGGGGGGATCCGTCGGTCAGGCGCTGCGGGAGGTGGAGATCCGCGGCCCCATGAAGGGCACGGTGAAGCTCGACATACCGCTGGATGGCGAGGGGGAGGTCAAGGCTAGCGGGGAAGCCAGCTTCAAGGACAACAAGGTGAGGATCGCCTCCCTGGACCTGCCCCTCGACGGGGTCGCAGGGACGCTCGAGTATGACAACGAGCAGACGCGCATTCACAACCTCAAGGCCAGCCTGTGGAACCAGCCGCTGACCCTGGATTATCAGGGGCGGCAACTGCCCCACGGCTATCAGGCCGACCTCAAGTTCCAGGGGCAGTGGGACAGCCGCCGCCAGCGCCGGGACATACCGGCCCTCGAGATGCTCCAGGGGCGCAGCAACTGGTCGGGTACCCTGGGGCTGACCCTGCCCGAGAACAAGGCGTTCAGCTTCCAGCTGGCGCTGGACTCCAACCTGCAGGGCATGGGGCTGGATCTGCCCGTGCCCCTGACCAAGGCGGCGGGTACCCGGCTGCCCCTCAAGGTGACGGCCCGTGGGCGGGATGGCAGCGCCGACATCCGCGCCGTGCTGGGGGTGGACATCGACATGCAGAGCCGCCTGGTGTACGGCGACGGCGTGCCCTATCTCAGCCGGGTGCGGGTCAACATCGGCCAGCCCGGGGCGCGGGTGATGCAGGACAAGCCCATGCTGCTCGCCATCAACCAGCAGCAGGCGGACGTGGCCGGCTGGTTGGCCCGTCTCAAGCAGTGGCTGCCGGCCAAGGCGCAGGCGACGCAGGGCAATGCGGTGGTGGGCCCCGCTTTCTTGCCCCAGGAGTGGTGGGTGGATGGCCAGCTGGCCCGTGCCGACATCGGCAGTGCCAGCCTCAAGGCGGTGCACTTCACCCTGGGGCCGGTGAACCAGGCCACCGAGGTGATGATCGACAGCCCCGACGTGATGGGGGTGGTGCGGGTGCCGGTGGCCGATGGGCGCCCCATCGATGCCAAGTTTGCCCGCATCTACTGGTCCGGCAAGGGGACCGATCTCAGCCCGGATCCCGATGAGCGCCAGGACAGGGCCATCATGAATGCCATTCCCTGGCTCACCTTCAGCTGCGTGGATTGCCGCTTCGGCGAGCTGCCCCTGGGTGAGGTGAAGGGGGAGCTGCTGCCCGGGGCCAACCGGCTGGATCTCAAAGGACTGGAGATGCGCCTGGCGGGCAGCACCCTGCGCGGCAGCGCCGAGTGGCTGGCCCGTGGCAGCCAGATGCAGACCCGTGCCAGGGTGAACCTCGAGACCCGCAACAGCGAGCTGCTGCTCAAGCGGCTCGGCTACACCTCGCCCATCGGGGATGCCCCGGGCAAGCTGGCGCTGGATCTGAACTGGCGTGACGTGCCCTACCGCCTGAGCCTGCCGACTCTGGCGGGCAGCGCCGACTACCAGCTGGAGGGAGGCACCCTGCGGGAGGTCAACGACAAGGGGGCCCGGCTGCTCTCCCTGCTGAGCCTCGACTCCCTGATGCGCAAGCTGCGCCTCGATTTTCGCGATGTATTCGACAAGGGCTTCTATTTCGAGTCCATGTCCGCCTCCGCCAAGGTCAATCAGGGGGTGGTGGAGAACAACGACTTCTACATGAAGGGGGCCGCGGGCAACCTGCGGGGCAAGGGCATCGCGGATCTGGTGCGCTGGCGGCTCGACTTTGATCTGAGCTTCTCCCCGAACCTGGGGGGTACCCTGCCGGTGGTGGCGGCCTTCTCGCTGACCCCCATCACCGGGCTCTATGTGCTGGCCCTCTCCAAGCTGCTGGAGCCCGTGGTGGACGTGGTGACCCGCATCGATTTTCGGGTCTCCGGCCCGCTGGACGCCCCCAGGCTGGTGGAGGCGGGGCGGGATCGCGCCCGCATCAAGCTCAACCAGCACCAGAAGGATGCGGTGGATGCGGTGGCGCCCGGCCTGCCCGCCAAGGAGGTCACCCCCTTCCTGCTCGATCCCAAGCATCAGGGCTCGGGTCAGCGCTGAGGGCATGCACCGGGCTGGGGGACTTTCCCCCGGCCGCCAAACCCCTCATAGTGCGGATATTGCCCGCGAGCCGAGAAGGCCTTGTGTCACCGGCTCGCCCAACAGAAGGAGCGCGTCATGTGGCTAGCCGCCATGCAGTTGATATCGGGTCGTACCTGGCAGGATAACCGGGAGCGGATCGCCGCCGAGCTGGCGAGTCTGCCCGGGGAGCGCCCCTTGCTGGTGCTGCTGCCGGAAAACTTCGCCCTCTTTGGCGAGCGGCAGGGGTATCTGGACGGGGCAGAGCCATTGGGAAATGGCCCAATCCAGCAGCAACTCTCTGATTGGGCCAAATCCCACGGCATCTGGCTGGTGGCCGGGGCCATGCCCACCGCCATCGCCGGTGCCGACCACATTCACACCAGTACCCTGGTGTTCGATCCCGACGGCGAGCTCAAGGGGCATTACCACAAGATCCACCTGTTCGACGTGGACGTGGCGGACAATCACGGCCGCTACCGGGAGTCGGAGACCTTCAGCCCGGGTGATCAGCCTGTGCTGGTGGACTCCCCCTTTGGTCCCCTCGGCCTTTCTATCTGTTATGATCTGCGCTTTCCCGAGCTGTACCGCCAGTTGGCCCGGGCCGGTGCCCGGGTGCTGCTGGTGCCTGCCGCCTTTACCGCCGTCACCGGCGAGGCGCACTGGGAGCCTCTGCTGCGGGCCCGTGCCATCGAAAACCAGTGCTACGTGGTGGCCGCCAACCAGGGGGGTACCCACGAGACGGGGCGTCAGACCTGGGGCCACAGCATGGTGATCGACCCCTGGGGCCGGGTGCTGGCCTGTCGGGCGTCGGGGCAGGGCACTGTGCTGGCGCCGCTGGATGGGGCCCTGGTCGATGAATTGAAACGCACCATGCCGGTGCTGCAACACGCCCGCCTGTTGTGAGCCCGCGGCCGTGCATTTAACCGTTACGACATCTCGCATGAGAGTGGAGAGAAAGATTTGAGTCTACTGAGCCAGGTTAGTGCCTCCCTGTTGGCCCCGAACGATCTCGACGAAGGGCGGCTGCAACAGCTGCTCGGCAGCCTGATGAGCCATCAGGTGGAGTTCGGCGACCTCTATTTCCAGCGCAGCTGGCACGAGTCCTGGATGCTGGAGGACGGCATCGTCAAGGATGGCAGCTACAACATCGATCAGGGGGTGGGGGTGCGCGCCGTCAGCGGCGAGAAGACCGGTTTCGCCTACTCGGACGAGCTGAGCCTGCTGGCGCTGCAACAGTCGGTGACTGCCGCTCGCGGCATCGCCGCCGCCGGTGCTCACGGCAAGGTAAAGGCGTGGGCTCGCACCGAAGCAAACCTGCTCTACCCGGCGCTGGATCCCCTGCAAACTCTCGACAAGCAGCAGAAAATTGCCCTGCTGGAGCAGATGGACAAGTTCGCCAGAAGCCTGGATCCCGCCATCAATCAGGTGATGGCCTCTATCAGCGGGGTCTATGAAGAGATCCTGGTGGCCGCCACCGATGGCACCCTGGCCGCCGACGTGCGCCCCCTGGTGCGCCTCTCGGTGACCGTCATCGCCGAGAAGGGGGATCGCCGTGAGCGCGGCAGCGCGGGGGGCGGTGGCCGCTTCGGTTACGACCATTTCCTCGAGCTGGACGGGCTCGAGAGCCGGGCGTTTGGCTATGTGCGCGAAGCGGTACGCCAGGCCCTGGTCAACCTGGAGGCCATCGACGCCCCGGCCGGCACCATGCCGGTGGTGCTCGGTGCCGGCTGGCCCGGTGTGCTGCTGCACGAGGCTGTGGGTCACGGTCTGGAAGGGGACTTCAACCGCAAGGGCTCCTCCGCCTTTGCCGGGCGCATCGGCGAGCAGGTGGCTTCCAAACACTGCACCATCGTCGATGACGGCACCCTGCCGGGTCGGCGCGGCTCCGTCTCCATCGACGACGAGGGGACGCTGGGGGGCTACAACGTGCTGATCGAGAACGGCATTCTCAAGGGTTACCTGCAGGACAAGCAGAATGCCCGCCTGATGGGGGTACCGCTCACCGGCAACGGCCGCCGCGAATCCTACGCCGCCCTGCCGATGCCGCGCATGACCAACACCTACATGCTGGCGGGTCAGTACGATCCGGCGGAGATCATCGCCTCGGTGAAGAAGGGCATTTACGCCCCCAACTTCGGTGGCGGCCAGGTGGACATCACCTCCGGCAAGTTCGTCTTCTCCGCCTCCGAGGCCTACCTCATCGAGGATGGCAAGATCACCACGCCCATCAAGGGGGCGACCCTGATCGGCAACGGCCCCGAGGCCATGAGCCAGGTTTCCATGGTGGGCCGTGATCTCGCGCTGGATCGCGGGGTCGGGGTCTGCGGCAAGGAGGGGCAGAGCGTGCCGGTCGGCGTCGGCCAGCCCACCCTCAAGCTGGATCAGCTCACCGTGGGCGGCACCCAGTAAGGTCACACACCTTTGTAAACCCCGGCCCGGCGCCGGGGTTTTTATTGGAACGCGCAAGCAATAAAAAGCCCCGGCAGGCGCCGGGGCTGGGAAAGGGCTCGGGTCAGTTGACCGAAATGGCGCGGGCGTCGATGAAGAAGCGGGCGTGGCCGTGGTCATCCACCCTTATCTGGGCGAGCAGGCGATCCTTTCGCTTGAACTCCCATCCTGTCTTGATCCGGGTCAGCGCGGGGCTGGCGGCACCGACCACGTTCAGATACTCATGAAACAGGCTGTAGCTTCCAATCTCGGTCAGCATCTTTTCCATTTGCATATCTCCTCAAGTGATGGGGTCAGCACATGCCACGCTAGCGGCAACCTTCTGAACCCTGCCTGTACAAAAACCAGACTACCCCATCAAGATGAAGGCAATATGATCAGGCGCAAGATCAGGAGGGATTTGCACGAAAAATGACACCGTTTTCAATCAGGGCTGGCGCGGCGCGGCGAGATGATCGAGGGTGGTGGATCCGGCATGGGACGGCAAGGCGGCAGCGGGTTGTTCCATCACCTGACCATGGAAGACGGGATCCTGCGCCACCTCCTTGACGCCGTTGATGCAGAACTGCATACCCATGCACACCAGCAGGAAGCCCATGATGCGGGTCATGGCGTCGATGCCGGTGGCCCCCAGGAGCTTGCACACGGGATCTGCCAGCTTGAGCACACCCCAGCTGATCAGGCTCATCAGGGCGAAGGCGGTGACCATGGCGGCATAGATGACGACGCGATCGGTCTCGGCCGGCAGCTCGGCGATCTGGGCCGCGCCGCTGATCACCAGCGCCATGGTGCCGGGTCCGCACATGCTGGGCATGGTGAGGGGCACGAAGGCGATATTCTGGTTGGCCTCGACCCCGGCAGACTGGTTCGGCGAGGGGAAGAGCATGCGAAAGCCGATGAAGGCGATGATGAGGCCACCGGCCAGGCGCAGGCCGGGAATGGAGATCCCGAACAGATCCAGGATGGAGGATCCGATGAAGAAGCTGACGCACAGGGTGGCGAACAGATAGAGGGCGGCCATGTTGATCTGACGGCGAATGTGCTCGCGGGACATGCCCTTGCTCAGTCCCAGCAGCAGGGTGGCCGTGGTGGGCGGGTTGACCATGGGCAGCAGGGCCAGCAAGGCGAGAAAGACGACCTGGAAGAACATAGTGGACCTCGGGCAGATGGACGGATTGGGGTGAGCTGGCAGGTCCGCAGCGGACCGCCACCCGGTCGATGATATCCGCAAAGAACAAGCCCCGACAGTGCGGGGCTTGCTTGGGAAGGATCAGGCGGCCTGCGGGGTGGCCTGGCGTTGGCCGCGCTGGAGCAGCCAGAGCCAGATGCCGAGCACGAAACCGAGGGCGGCCAGGCTGACCACATAGTGGGAGGGGGCCAGCACGTCCTCCTTCATCCAGAGGGTGACCAGCATGGGGGTGAGGCCGCCGAAGATGGCGTAGGCCACGTTGTAGGAGAACGACAGCCCGGAGAAGCGCACCACCGGCGGGAAGGCATTGACCATGACGTAGGGCACGGCGCCGACGATCCCCACCGCAAAGCCCGCCAGCATGTAGAGGGGCACCAGCTGATCCGTGCCCGCTGCCAGGCTGTGGTAGAAGGTATAAGTGGCGCCGGCCAGCAGCAGGGAGCCCAGGATGAAGGTAGGACCGCTGCCGATGGCATCGATCAGCCGGCCATAGACGATGCAGCCCAGGGTGAGGGCGACGATGGCCAGGGAGTTGGCGGTCAGGGCATCGGCCGGGCTGATGCCGTGCACCTTCTGCAGATAGGTCGGGGTCATCAGGATCACCACTACTATGCCGGCGGAGAGCAGCCAGGTCAGCAGCATGGAGACGACGACGCTGCCCTTGTGTTCACGCAGCACCGTCTTGAGGGGCAGCTCCTCGGCCAGGGACTTGTTGGCCTGCATCTCGGCGAAGACCGGAGTCTCGTGCAGCCAGCGGCGCAGGTACATGGCGACGATGCCGAACACGCCGCCGAGCACGAAGGCCAGACGCCAGCCCCAGTCGCTCACATCGCCCGGGCTCATGCCACGGTTGATGGCGGTGGCCACCAGGGAGCCGAGCAGGATGCCGGCGGTCAGCCCCGCGGTGAGGGTGCCGCAGGCGACACCGACCCGGCGGGCGGGCACGTGTTCGGCCACGAAGACCCAGGCACCGGGGACTTCCCCGCCGATGGCGGCCCCTTGCAGGATCCGCAGCAGCAGCAACAGCAGGGGGGCGGCGATGCCGAGCACGGCGTAGGTGGGCAACAGGCCGATCAGCAGGGTCGGCAAGGCCATCAGGATGATGCTGAGGGTGAACATCCGCTTGCGGCCGATGAGATCGCCAAAGTGGGCCATGATGATGCCCCCCAGGGGGCGGGCCAGATAGCCGGCGGCGAAGATGCCGAAGGTCTGGAACTGGCGCAGCCACTCGGGAATGTCAGCCGGGAAGAAGAGCTCGCCGATGACCACGGCGAAGAAGACGAAGATGATGAAGTCGTAGAATTCGAGGGCGCCGCCCAGCGCCGCCAGGCTCAGGGTCTTGTAATCCTGTCGATTGAGGGGGCGACCGTGGTCGTGCGATGTGCTGCCTTTACTCATATCCTTATGTTTCCCATCGTTTTTTTAGTTATTCTCCCCGGTGTGCTGCGGGGATACGCTCACCCACGAGGGTATGCTTTTGTGTCCCGCAATGTAAATCGCACAATTCGCAACACTGTCTTGCAGCACGGTGCGGCAAGTAGCTGGAGAGATCATGACGAAGAAAAAGGTACTGCTCTCCTGGAGCAGCGGAAAAGACAGCGCCTGGGCCTTGCATCGCCTGCGCCAGGATCCGGCCATCGAGGTGGTGGGGCTGTTCACCACCCTCAACCAGGCGTTCGAGCGGGTGGCCATGCACGGGGTGCGCAAGCAGTTGTTGTTGGCACAGGCTGAGTGCGTGGGCTTGCCGCTGACCACCATCGACCTGCCCTGGCCCTGCAGCAACGAGGAGTATGGGCGCATCATGACGGGCTTCATCGCCGATGTGCAGGCCAAGGACATTCACCACATGGCGTTCGGGGATCTCTTTCTTGAGGATGTGCGCGCCTATCGGGAGCGGCAACTGGCGGGGACCGGCATCACGCCGCTCTTCCCGCTCTGGGGCTGCGACACGACCGAGCTGGCGCAGGCGATGATCGACGCCGGGCTCAAGGCCAGGGTCTGTACCCTGGATCCGGGCAAGCTGGACGCCGGGTTAGGTGGTCATGAATTCGGTCCGGCCTTCCTGGCTGCCCTGCCCGCCGGGGTGGATCCCTGCGGCGAGAACGGGGAGTTTCACACCCTGGCCTGGGACGGCCCGATGTTCCTGCATCCCCTGCCCATCCGGGTGGGGGAGACGGTGCTGCGGGACGGCTTCGTCTTCACCGATCTGCTGGCGGAGGATCCCGAATGAGGGAAGACCCCCTCGGGTGAGAAAGAAAAGGGGTCGGCTCCGTGAGGAATCGGCCCCTTTGCGTTTGCCCCCTTCAGCGGGCGGCGAAGGTGTCGCAAGTGGCGGGCTTGCCGCTGTCAAAACCGCGTTTGAACCAGGCGAGGCGCTGGGCCGAGGTGCCGTGGGTGAAGCTGTCGGGAACGACCCGGCCCTGACCTTGCTGCTGCAACCTGTCGTCGCCGATGGCCTGGGCGGCGTTGAGCGCCTCTTCCAGATCGCCGCGCTCCAGCACCTGCTCTTTTTCCATATAGTGGCCCCAGACCCCGGCGAAGCAGTCCGCCTGCAGTTCAAGCTTGACCGACAACCGGTTCTGGGCGACCTGGCTCAGCCCCTGTTGCTGCTGGCGCACCTTGGTGGAGATGCCGAGCAGGTTCTGCACGTGGTGGCCCACCTCGTGGGCGATCACATAGCCCTGGGCGAAGTCGCCGTCGGCCCCCAGCTTGTCGCGCATGTCCTGATAGAAGGAGAGATCGATGTAGACGGTGCTGTCAGCCGGACAGTAGAAGGGCCCCATCACCGACTGCCCCTGGCCGCAGCCGGTGCGGGTCGCACCGCGATAGAGCACCAGTCTGGGGGCCTGATAGCGGTTGCCGCTTTGCTGGAACATCTCGCCCCAGGCGTCCTCCGTGGAGGCGAGCATCACCGAGGTGAAGCGGGCGAGGGGATCGTTGGCAGCCTGTGACGAGTTCTGACGCTGGGGCTGGCTCTGCGGGGCCGGATCCTGCAGCAGGGGGCCGAGGTCCACGCCGTAGTACCCCGCCACCATGACCACCACCAGCAGGATCAGGCGCCCCTTACCGCCGATGGGCAGGCCGCCGCCCCCGTTGCCGCCGCCTTGCTGGCGCCGGTCTTCCACATTGTTGCTCTCACGGCGATCTTGCCAGCGCATATCCCCATACTCCCGTCATTGGTGGTGGCAGTAATGATAATGGCTGGCGCCGGGGCTTGCCTAATCGGCCCGGGTCATTCGGCCCAGGGCATCTCGGGCAGGCTGTCGAGAAACTCGCCGTAACGGACGAGGTTGAAGGGGCCCTGTTCGGCTTCCATGGCCATGAGTTCGGCGCCCAGGGCGCAGGCGATGTATTGCAGCGCCTCTTCCCGCGGGGTGCCCTTCATCACCAGGCGCATCAGGGTGGCTTTCACCTGGAGGGGGTGGCCGTCGGCGAGCTGGTTCTCCACCATCTCCAGCAGTGTCTCTTCATCAAAAAATTCGGGGGTATCGGTCATGGCCGTTCTCCTGCCTGTTCCATGGGGTGGGCAGTATAGCGGGGACGCGGCTCCCGGGGGCGAAAATATCCTCCGGGTCTTGCCAAGGGGACGGGGCGAGAGCAGTCTTGGACACTCTCTCTGCCGAACGAGCCCATGCCATGATCCTCTCCGAGCGCCTGGAACTGCGCGAACTGACCGTTGTCGATGCCCCCTTCATTCTCGAACTGCTCAACGATGGCGATTTTCACCGCTACATCGGCGATCGCGGGGTACGTACCCTGGCGGATGCCGAAAACTACATCCAGCAGGGGCCTGCGGTCAGTTATGCCCGCCACGGTCACGGACTCTATCTGGTGGTGCGGCGGGAAGACGGGGCCAGGCTCGGCATCTGCGGTCTGATCAAGCGCGATACCCTGCCCTGTGAAGACATCGGCTATGCCTTCCTTCCCGCCTGGCGCGGTCAGGGTTATGCCATCGAAGCCGCGCGGGCGGCCATGGCAGATGGCCGCGAACGGCTCGGCATCGAGCGGGTGGTCGCCATCGTCACCCCGGGCAATGAGCGCTCGGTCCGGCTACTCGCCAAGCTGGGGCTGAGTCAGGGCAAACGGGTCAGGTTGGGAGCCGGCGAGGAGGAGTGCCTGCTGCTGGAGGCGCCGGACAAGGAGACTTGCGGGGTCTAGCCACCGCTCTGGGAGCGGGGCCATGCAGACTATGACGTCAGGCAAGGAGGCCGCCGTGAGTTGCGGCCTGTCTGCATCGGGCGCTGCCGGTGGGCAGGCAAGGTCAGTTGAGCTCTTCGATGGAGAACTCGCCGGCGATGCCATCACAGGAGATGGCGAAGCCGCCGCTGAAGCGGGTGCTGAACTGGATCAGGAACGCATCGTCGTCGTGCTCTTGCACGGGCAGGTTGATGGGTTTGCTGCGACGCAGGGGTTTGCGGATTTGTACGTGTTTCATCATGGTATTTCTCTATATAAATTAAGTGTTTGCTCCTTGTATTGGCAAATGTCAGGTCAATGGGCGCGGTCAGCACGATGGCGGACGAGCGCGCAGGAATACCCAGCCCGGTTCAGGGGCGTCTGCACTTTCAAGGAAGGCGCCAAGGACCACGCGGATGCATGATGCTACTTGGGAGTGGGCAGATCGGGTCTGCACCGTGAGAGCCGGGCAACGCAGGCAGACAGCCTGAACGGTTCTCAAGGCGAGTAAATCAGAAGAAGGTTATGCGGGTACTGGCAGGATTCATCGTGAGGTGAAGCATTGCGAACATAATCAGGGCTGATTAACTAGCCGGCGCGCATTCTCTCCTCGAAATGTGTAAAAAGCAAACACTAATTGTGCGTTCACCCAGTCATTCCCTGTTTTTCACGGCCACGGGGACGGCAAAAGGGCTCCCGAGGGAGCCCTTTTCATTGCCGGTCAGGGACGGGCTCAGGCGTCGCCACAGGCCCTCTTGGCGGCGGTGATCATGGGAGTAATGGTCATACCCTGTACCACGATGGAGAACATCACCACCGAGTAGGTCATCACCAGGATCACCTGGCGCAGATCGACGTTGTGTTCCGGGATCATCATGACACCGGATGGCAGTGCCAGGGCCATGGCCATGGCCAGGCCGCCACGCAGGCCGCCCCAGGTGAGGATGCGCACCGAGAAGGTGTTGTAGCTGCGGAACTTGCGGAACGCCACATAGGGCAGGGAGACGCTGATGAAGCGGGCGGCCAGGCAGAGCGGCACCGCGATGACCAGCAGGATCCAGTCGCGCCAGGCCAGATCCAGCAGCACCAGTGCCAGACCGATCAGCAGGAACAGCAGGGCGTTGAGGAACTGATCCATCAACTCCCAGAAGTGATCCAGGTGATGCTGGCTCTGCTCGGAGAAGCCGGAATGACGGGTCCAGTTGCCGATCATGATGCCGGTCACCACCATGGCCAGGGCGCCGGAGACGCCGATCATGTTGGCGAAGGCGAAGCCGGCGGTGGGGATGCAGAGGGTCAGCAGCAGCTCCAGCGAACCGTCATCGGTGGCGCTGATCATCACGTGGGCGATGAGACCCAGCACGGCGCCGAACAGGATGCCGCCGAGAGCCTCATGCAGGAACAGGCCGGCCACGCTGCCGAAGGTGGGCTCGACGCCGCCGAACGCCACGGCAAACACGGTGGCGAAGATCACCAGACCGACACCGTCGTTGAACAGGGATTCCCCCTCGATCTGGATGGCGATCTGGGGTGGCGCCTTCATCTTCTTGACGATGGCCAGTACGGCGATGGGGTCGGTGGGGGAGATCAGGGCACCGAACAACATGCAGTAGACCAGCGGCACATCCCAGCCCAGCAGCTTGGCGATGAACCAGAAGCCGTAGCCGATGAGGAAGGTGGAGAGCAGGGTGGCGGCTATGGCCAGAATGGTGATTTCCCACTTCTGGCTACGCAACGCCTTGAGGTTGATGCCAAGCCCGCCGGCGAACAGCAGGAAGCCCAGGATCCCCTTCAACAGGAAGTTCTGGAAGTCGATGCTCTCCATGGTCTTGATGGCGAGAGGCTCCAGATTGAACCAACCCAGTTTGCCAAACAGCACTAGCAGCGCGGAGATCAGCATGGAGCCCGCAGTGATGGCGATGGTGGTCTGGATCTTCACAACATACTGGTTGGCAAAGGCGATGAAGATCGCCAACGCTGCCAGGAAGCAGAGTGTGTAGTAGACGCTCATAGTTATTTTTCTCTTTGGTAAACAGCAAGCACGTATCCCTCTTGAGGACGGGCATAGGGTACTCCCGGGTTAGATCATGCTCATTACCTATTTATGGTTATATTTAATCGTCATCACGGACAGATAGACGGCTAGATTTCCATTTAATTTGATTGCTGCTAGGATGGGCATCACGCAATTGCATGGATGTAAGGGGTACGAGCGGTGTCGAGCAGAGAGTCGAACAAGAAAGCGGATGTCACAGCCAGGCTGGAAGCCTGTCTCAAGGAGCGGATCCTGATCATCGACGGGGCCATGGGCACCATGATCCAGGGCTACAAGCTCGGCGAGTCGGACTATAGAGGCGAGCGGTTTGCGAACTGGCATACCGACATCAAGGGCAACAACGACCTGCTGGTGTTGAGCCGTCCCGCCGTCATCCGCGAGATCCACGACCAGTATTGTGCCGCCGGGGCCGACATCCTCGAGACCAACACCTTCAACGCCACCCGCATCGCCATGGCGGACTACGAGATGGAAGCGCTCTCGGCCGAGATAAACCGGGAGGCGGCCCGCCTGGCCCGCGCCGTGGCGGACGAGTGGACCGCCAAGGACCCGGCGAAACCGCGCTTTGTGGCAGGGGTACTGGGCCCCACCAACCGTACCGCCTCCATCTCGCCGGACGTGAACGACCCGGGCAAGCGCAACGTCACCTATGACGAGCTGGTGGCCGCCTACACCGAATCGACCCACGCCCTGATCGAGGGCGGTGCCGACATCATCCTGATCGAGACCATCTTCGACACCCTCAACGCCAAGGCGGCCGCCTTCGCGGTGGACCTGGTGTTTGAGGAGCTGGGTTACAGCCTGCCGGTGATGATCTCCGGCACCATCACGGACGCCTCCGGTCGTACCCTCTCGGGCCAGACCACCGAGGCCTTTTACCACTCCCTTCGCCACGTCAAACCGGTCTCGTTCGGCCTCAACTGTGCGCTGGGGCCGGACGAGCTGCGCCAGTACGTGGAGGAGCTGTCCCGCATCAGCGAGACCCATGTCAGCGCCCACCCCAACGCCGGTCTGCCCAATGCGTTTGGCGAGTACGATCTGGACGCGGTAGAGATGGCGGAGCATATCCGCGAGTGGGCCCAAAGCGGCTTCCTCAACCTGGTGGGCGGCTGCTGCGGCACCACCCCGACCCACATCCGCGCCATGGCGGACGCCGTGGCGGGCATCAAGCCCCGCGCCCTGCCGGATCTGCCGGTGGCCTGTCGGTTGTCGGGCCTGGAGCCTCTCATCATCACGGCGGACTCCATGTTCGTGAACGTGGGTGAGCGGACCAACGTCACCGGCTCGGCCAAGTTCAAGCGCTTGATAAAAGAAGGGCTCTACGACGAGGCCCTGGACGTGGCCAAGCAGCAGGTGGAAAACGGCGCCCAGATCATCGACATCAACATGGATGAGGGGATGCTGGACGCCGAGGCGGCCATGGTGCGCTTCCTGAACCTCATCGCCGGGGAACCGGACATCGCCCGGGTGCCGGTGATGATCGACTCCTCCAAGTGGGAGGTGCTGGAGGCGGGCCTCAAGTGCGTGCAGGGCAAGCCGGTGGTCAACTCCATCTCCATGAAGGAGGGGGAGGACAAATTCATCGAGCAGGCGAAACTGCTGCGCCGCTACGGCGCCGCCGTCATCGTCATGGCGTTCGACGAGGTGGGCCAGGCCGATACCCGGGCCCGCAAGTTCGAGATCTGCCAGCGCGCCTACCGCATTCTGGTGGACCGCGTCGGCTTCCCGCCGGAAGACATCATCTTCGACCCCAACATCTTCGCGGTGGCGACCGGCATCGACGAGCACAACAACTACGCGGTGGACTTCATCGAGGCGGTGAAGGACATCAAAACGCACCTGCCCCACGCCATGATCTCCGGCGGTGTCTCCAACGTCTCTTTCTCCTTCCGTGGCAACGAGCCGGTGCGCGAAGCCATCCACGCTGTCTTCCTCTACCACGCCATCAGGAACGGCATGGACATGGGGATCGTCAACGCGGGCCAGCTTGCCATCTACGAAGACATCCCGGCCGAGCTCAAAGAGAAGGTCGAGGCGGTGGTGCTGAACCTCAACGACAACGCCACCGAGGCGCTGCTGGCCATCGCAGAGAAGTATCGCGGCGCGGGTGCCCAGGCTGAGGATCCGCGGGATCAGGAGTGGCGCAGCTGGCCGGTGGGCAAGCGGCTCGAACACGCCCTGGTCAAGGGGATCACCGACTTTATCGAGGAGGACACCGAGGAGGCGCGCGCCCAGGCCGAGAAGCCGCTGCACGTCATCGAGGGGCCGCTGATGGATGGCATGAATGTGGTGGGCGATCTGTTCGGCGCCGGCAAGATGTTCCTGCCCCAGGTGGTGAAGTCGGCCCGGGTGATGAAGCGGGCGGTGGCCTACCTGCAACCCTACATCGAGGCGGAGAAGTCCGGCGGTTCCAGCAACGGCAAAATCGTGCTGGCCACCGTCAAGGGCGACGTGCACGACATCGGCAAGAACATCGTCGGGGTGGTGCTCCAGTGCAACAACTTCGAGATCGTGGATCTCGGGGTCATGGTCTCCTGCGAGACCATCCTCAAGACGGCCCGGGAAGTGAACGCCGATATCATCGGCCTGTCGGGCCTCATCACTCCGTCCCTGGACGAGATGGTGCACGTGGCCAAAGAGATGGAGCGTCAGGGGTTCAAGCTGCCGCTGCTCATCGGCGGAGCCACCACTTCCAAGGCCCACACCGCGGTGAAGATAGAGCAGAACTACTCCGAGCCCGTGGTCTATGTCTCCAACGCCTCCCGCGCCGTGGGGGTGGCCCAGAGCCTGCTGAGCCCGGAGCTCAAGCCCGCCTTCGTGGCCCGCATCGACAAGGAGTACGAGATTGCCCGGGATCAGCATGCCCGCAAGCAGCCGCGCTCCAAGCCGGTCTCCCTGGCCCACGCCCGCGCCAATCGCCATCAGCTGGACTGGGTGGGCTATGAGCCCCCGGCGCCCCGGGAGCCCGGCGTGCAGACCTTCGAAAACGTGCCCATCTCTGTGCTGCGCCCCTACATCGACTGGACGCCGTTTTTCCTGAGCTGGGAGCTGGCGGGCAAGTTCCCCCGCATCCTGGAGGATGACGTGGTGGGGGAGGAGGCGACGCGCCTCTACGCCGACGCCAACGCCATGCTGGACCAGCTGGAGAAGGATCAGAGCGTGCGCTGCGCCGGCATCGTCGGCCTGTTCCCCGCCAACGCCGTGGGGGACAGCATCGAGGTCTACACCGACGAGTCCCGCACCCAGGTGCGCAAGGTGCTGCACCACCTGCGCCAGCAAAGCGAGAAGCAGGGCTTCCCCAACTACTGTCTGGCGGACTATGTGGCGCCGAAAGAGAGCGGCAAGCCCGACTGGATCGGTGCCTTCGCGGTGACCGGCGGCATCGGCGAGGAGGCCATCGCCAAGGCCTACAAGGCGGACCACGACGACTACAACGCCATTCTCATCCAGGCGGTGTGCGATCGCCTCGCCGAGGCCTTTGCCGAATACCTCCACGAGCAGGTGCGCAAAGTGCACTGGGGCTATGCCCCGGACGAGGCGCTCAGCAACGAGGAACTGATTCGCGAAAATTACCAGGGGATACGTCCGGCGCCGGGCTACCCGGCCTGCCCGGAGCACACCGAGAAGGGGAGCATCTGGGAGCTGCTGGACGTGGAGCAGGCCATCGGTATGCAGCTCACCGAGTCCTACGCCATGTGGCCGGGGGCGGCGGTATCCGGCTGGTACTTCTCCCACCCCGAGAGCAAATACTTCGCCGTGGCCCAGATCCAGCAGGATCAGGTGGAAGACTACGCCATGCGCAAGGGGATGACCCTGGCAGAGGCCGAACGCTGGCTGGGGCCCAACCTGCATTGATCCCCGTCTGCCCCGCCTCACACGGTGCGGGGCAGACGCCGGGTACGCACGCCATATCGAGGTTGCCATGAAGATTGGATTTGTCGGTCTGGGGGCTGTGGTGCAGACAGCCTATCTGCCTGCACTCGCCGCACTGGCGGAAAATACCGAGATATGGGGTTTTGATCCCGCCATCACCTTGCCCGGCGTCATGTCTACGCCGACCCTGGAAGCCCTGCTGGCCGAACCCCTGGATCGGCTGGTGATCGCCACGCCTTCCCTGCTGCATCTGCCCGTACTGGAGCAGGCGCTGGCCAGCGCCATTCCCCTCATCCTGGTGGAGAAACCCGTGGTGGCCACCCTGGCCCAGCACGATCGCCTGCACGCCCTGCTGGCGGACCCCGAGGTCGCAGCCAGGGTGCTGGCGCTGGATCACTGGATGGCCCGCAATGCCGTCCAGCAGTTGCTGCTGAGCGGCAAACTGGATGAAGGCTGGCAGCCTCGGGCACCAGGCGGCGCCGGGGTCGGGCTGGCCACCCTCGCCGATATCAGCGCGGTGGAGGGCTTTTTGCTGGAACCCTGCGGCCTGGACGAGACGGGGCATCCCTATGCCCTCAACTTCGCCACCGGGGAGCCGGATCGGCGGGTCCTGCGCCATCCAGACGGGGTGATCCTCGACATCGGCACCCATCTGCTGGCGATGATCCGGGAACTGCTGGTGGCCCTGGGTGGGGACGACCGCCTGCACCTGATCGCGGAGGGCGTCTGCGACCGGCTGGGGCAGCCCATCCGGTGTGGGGATCTGGAGAGCGCCGAGGGGCGGGCCTGCCTGCGCGGCGAGGCGGCAGGGGTGCCCCTGACCCTCTGGCTCGACAAGTATGCCGGTCCCAGGGTGGAGAAGAAGGGGCTTTGCCTGCACTTCAAAGACGGGCGGCGCATCGAGCTGCTTCGCCGCGGCAACCTGGAGTGGCTGCACCATCACGACGTCGACGGGATGCGGGGCTGGCAACGTGAGGGGCCCCTCTATCGCCACTGCATCGCCCAGACCCTGCTGGCCCCCGTGCCTTTGGGAGGCTGGGCCGGCACCACGGCGCGCCGTTTGCAGGAGGTCGCCCTGCTGCTTGAGTTGCAGCAAGGGCTGCGCGGCCCCCATTGACGTCGCTGGCGCCATCCGGCATGAGGGCTGGTGGCTGGCGCCGTCTTGCAGAACGGTCCGTTCTTGAGTGCGGCACTCTCGGTTTTTGCCCGTTCTTGCAGAACCGCGCATGGTGAGGGGAAAGGATTGGCGTTGCCAGTCGTTCATGGCACCTTATACTCTCCAGTCCGATTATCAGGTCTGCCATTTCCATGAATATTGCCATTTTATCCCGTGAGCCCAACAACTACTCCACCCGCCGTCTGGTCGAGGTGGCCCGGGCCCGTGGGCATCAGGTCGAGGTGCTCGACACCCTGCGCTGCTACATGAACATCGCCTCCCACAGCCCCTCCATCCATTACGAAGGACGGGAGCTGGAGAGCTATGACGCAGTGATCCCGCGCATCGGTGCCAGCATCACCTTCTATGGCACCGCCGTGCTGCGCCAGTTCGAGATGATGAGCACCATGGCTCTCAACAGCTCGGTGGCCATCTCCCGCTCCCGGGACAAGCTGCGCGCCATGCAGCTGCTCTCCCGTCACGGCATCGGCCTGCCGGTGACCGGCTATGCCCACAGCACCCACGACGTACCGGATCTCATCACCATGGTGGGGGGCGCCCCCCTGGTGGTGAAGTTGCTGGAGGGCACCCAGGGGATTGGCGTGGTGCTGTGCGAGACCCAGAAGGCCGCCGAGAGCGTCATCGAGGCCTTTATCCAGACCAACAACAACATCCTGGTGCAGGAGTACATCCGCGAGGCCAACGGCGCCGATATCCGCTGCCTGGTGGTCAACGGCAAGGTGGTGGCCGCCATGCGCCGCCAGGCCCAGCCGGGGGAGTTTCGCTCCAACCTGCACCGGGGGGGCACCGCCGAAGCCATCAAGATCACGCCGGAAGAGCGGGCCACCGCCGTGCAGGCCGCCAAGATCATGGGGCTGGACGTGGCCGGGGTGGATATTCTGCGTAGCGCCCGCGGCCCGCTGGTGCTGGAGGTGAACTCCTCCCCCGGCCTGCAGGGGGTGGAAGCTGCCTCCGGTAAGGACGTGGCGGGCAAGATCATCGAGTTCCTCGAGCTCAAGGCGAGCCGCAAGCACAAGCCGGCGGAATGAGTCCCAAACGAGTGTCAGACAGGTAAACACAGGGCGCCCTCGGGCGCCTTGTTGCTATCTGGGGGGGTGGGCTGGAAGGCAGCGGGCTTGCCGGGAAGAGTCTCCCTTCTCCCACTGTGTTGAACAGCCGGGAAGAAGGGCCGGGAATGAGGGGGCTATGCCGCCCCGGGGGCGCCGGGGATCATCACCAGCCGGGCGCTGAAGACCCCCTCCACCAGATGGGTCTCAATTTGCCAGCCCAGCTTCTCGCAGATGCGCTGGATGATGGTGAGACCGCAGCCGTAGCCGAGGATCTGATCCGGCGCGGCGGCGGTGGGGTTGCTGATGGTGAGCACCTGCTCGTGCAGGGTGATCTCGATGTGCCCCTCGGCGTAGCTCAGGGCGTTTTTCAAGAGGTTGCCGAGGGCGATGGCGAGCAGAGAGAGGGGAGCCTGCACCTCGCTCTCCTCGTCCAGTTGCAGGCGAATGTCCAGCGTCTCCCGTTGCAGCAGGGGGGCGAGGCGGGTCAGCTCCCGGCGAATGAGCGGCGCCACCTGCTGGGGCGGGCGTTCCACGGCCTCCTTGCGTCCCAGCAGCAGGAAGGTTTCGGTGAGCAGGGCCATCTCGTCGGCGGCGGCGCGGATGCGGCTGACGGCGCGGGCTGCCGGGGCGGGCAGGTCATTCACCTTGCCGAGCAGGGCCGCGGATCCCTGGATCACCATGTTGGGGGTGCGCAGCTCGTGGCTGGCAAAGCGGCTGAACTCCTGTTCACGGGCAAACACGGCGGCTACCTCGTGCTTGCCCGCCAGCAGCGCCTGCTCTATCTCTCGCAGCTCCTGCCAGGGGGCATCGGGCACGAAGTCCCCCTGATCCGGGGTGAGGTGGGCGACCCGCTGGCGCAGCCGCTCCAGCGGCCTGGTGATGTGACGCACCAGCCAGATGCCGAAGGCGAGGCTCCCCAGCAGCAGGGCCAGGCCGATGAGGCGGGTCACCAGATGCAGCTTGGCTTCGTAAGGGTCCAGGTAGTCGTCCGCATCGTCGTTGAACACCAGATAGAGCAGCCCCTGACCCGAGGGGTGGGCGCGTACCAGGAAGTGCTTGTCCTCCCGGCCCAGCTGATGCTCGAAGAAGCCTGGGCTCTGGTAGGCCTTGAGCCAGGCGGGCAGGCGGCCCGCCTCTGTCCAATAGCTGGAGAACTGGCGCGGGCTGGGGGCGGGGGCCGCCATTCCGAGGCGCAACCAGTCGTCGTCATAGCGGGTTGCCTCCGCCTCCAGCCAGTGGCGCAGGCTCAGCTCCTCCATCTTGTTCTCGGCCACCACCATCAGCAGGCTCAGGATCACCAGCAGCAGCAGACCGGCCCCTCCCAGCGCCAGCACCAGGCGCCGGCGCAGGCTCGGCAGACCGGAGGCAAGGGGCGGCGTCGGGTTCGTCATGGGGTCACCAGCCGGTAGCCCTGGCCGTGCAGGGTCTCCAGCATGGGGGTGGGGAAGGGCTTGTCGAGTACATTGCGCAGGGCATAGATGTGGCTGCGCAGGGCGTCGGAGTCGGGCTCCTCGTCGCCCCAGACGGTGTCGAGCACCTCCTGGCGCGTCACCAGCTGGGGCGCGCGCTTCACCAGCAGGGTGAGGATCTGGAACGGGATCTTGCCGAGTTTGAGCTCCACCCCGGCGCGGGTGGCGCGGCCGCTGGCGGGATCCACCGTCAGATCGCCAAAGCAGAGCACGCCCATGTCCCCTCTGGGGCCACGCAGGCTGAGGGCCTCCAGGCGCACCTCCAGCTCCTCCATGGCGAACGGCTTGACCAGATAGTCGTCGCCCCCCGCCCGAAAGCCTGCCAGCTTGTCCTCCAGGCTGTCACGGGCGGTGAGAAAGAGCACCGGGGTCGCGATGCCGTCCGCACGCAGCCGCTCCACGGTACGCAGGCCGTCGAGGCGCGGCATCATGACGTCCATGATGATGACGTCGAAGCGCTCCTGGGCCAGCAGTTGCAGCGCGGCCTGGCCATGATAGGCGCAATCCACCCTGTGCCCGGCCAGCGCCAGATAGTCCATGATGGTCTCCGCCACCTGGG
This sequence comes from Aeromonas sp. QDB25, assembly GCF_027707725.1. Taxonomy (NCBI): domain Bacteria; kingdom Pseudomonadati; phylum Pseudomonadota; class Gammaproteobacteria; order Aeromonadales; family Aeromonadaceae; genus Aeromonas; species Aeromonas sp. QDB25. Next base: position 50,338 of record NZ_JAPCIZ010000023.1, read on the forward strand.
GACTGTCTTCCACCACCAGTATTTTCATGCTCTGATCTCCTGGTCTGTGCCGATATTTCACGGCCATTTCACACCGGATGGGTCATCCTGTGTGCCAGTGTAACCCCGAGGATCCCCGATGAAGAAGTCTCTCTGCGCCTTCTGGTTATTGATTCTATTGCCTTTTGGTCTGGTGCAGGCGGACGAGTTCAAGCTCACGGGCCGCACCACCTGGCAGCTTGGCCAGTTGATGGTCAATGGCATTCCCTTCGTGATCGATGAGCGCACCCGCTTCAAGGATGGCCTGGATGAGGACGATCTCGGCGGGACCTGGGTCGATCTGGAAGGGGTCGTGCAGGAGACGGCGGCAGGGGCGCGGCGGCTCGTTCGCGAGGTGGAGGCGCTGGAAGAGGAGGACGAGATGGAACTGGAAGGGCCGGTGGAAGGGGGACGGATCTGGGGCTATGTCACCTCGGATGGGAGCCTCTCCCCGTTCGAGGGACGCTGGCTGGAGCTGGAGTGCAAGTTTGACGGCATGCGCCTGAGCCAGTGCCGGGAGGATGACTGACCGGTCAGGGCGGACCGGGAAAAATTGCCCGTCCGGGGCCATAGTTAAACCTCACCCCGTGACCCCGGACCGCCTGCCATGACCCGAACCGCACTCTGCCTGCTGCTGTTGCCCTTCTGCACCCTTGCCGACGACGCCGAGCTCTGGCTGGTGGAGCTGGAGCACAACGACGGGGTGCGCCTGCAATTCCAGGGGGCTGAGCTGGAGCTCGGCAGTGCCGAACTGCACGGCGTGGCGCAGCCGGACGGGCTCGTGCCCGGTATGCACCTCGCGATCCAGAGCCGCTACGGCGTCGCCGAGACGATCCGGGTGCTCGACGGGGCGCCGGATCCGGCGCTCGGGGCCAGCTGGCGGCGGGCGGAGGATCGACTGCTCACCCATAATCAGCAGGCATTGCTGCTACAGGATCTCGGTGTGCTGGTGTTTGATGCTGACACTCGCTGGATCAACGGCAGCGCCGCCGATCTGCAACCGGGTCGCCGCCTGGTGCTGAGCCGGGATGAAGAGGGCCGCCTCACCGATATCCTCATTCCTGACCCCGAGGATCCCCTCGACGCCGAAGAGTGAGACCTCTCTCCCTTTCCCCTTGTTAATGGCTTGTACTTTAAATTTCCCCACTTATACTGGCGCACATCTTGTCGGAGTGCTGACCGTCGAACGACGCTAAGCTGAGACCGTTAATTCGGGATCCGTGGAACCTGATCAGGTTAAGACCTGCGAAGGGAAACAAGGGTAACTTGCGGGTTACCGCGCCGGGGAAGGCACACCTTCCCGCCAGCTGGAGGCAGACCGCCTCTGGCTGCCACAGGCGCACAGGGGGAGGTTGTCCCGTCCGGTTGTCCTTAGGGCGCCGGGTTTCCAGACTAGGGAAACACCGGGACGGCAGAGCAGGGAAGATCCATGCCCGACTCACTCCCCCCAGCACATCCCGCCGCAAGTTCATCTTCTCCTCGAACTCCAGACAAGCAAACACCCATAACTTCAACCAGTTAATGTGAGTTTTGCTATGTCTACTTCCGTATCTGATACCACCAAATCCAGCCGCCGCGAGCAGCGCTCCAGCGCCCAGACCTTTATCGACAACCTCAAGGGGATGGCTCACCCCAATTCCCGCCGCATCTTTATCCAGGGCTCCCGCCCCGACATCCGGGTGCCTTTGCGGGAGATCCAGCTGGCCGATACCTTCGTTGGCGGCACCAAGGAAGCCCCCCAGTTCGAGCCCAACGAGCCGGTGCCGGTGTACGACACCTCGGGTCCCTATGGGGAAGACGCCGCCCCCATCGACGTGCGCCGCGGTCTGCCGCGCCTGCGCGAGGAGTGGGTGCTGGAGCGCGCTGACACCGAGGCGCTGGAAGGGCTGAGCTCCACCTTCACCCAGGAGCGCCTAGCCGACGAGGGGCTGGATCACCTGCGCTTCGAACACTTGCCGAGCGCCCGCCGCGCCAAGCCGGGCCGCCGGGTGACCCAGCTGCACTATGCCCGCGCGGGCATCGTCACCCCCGAGATGGAATTTATCGCCCTGCGCGAGAACATGGGCCGCGAGCGGGTTCGCTCCGAGCTGCTGCGCACCCAGCATCCGGGTCAGGGCTTTGGCGCCAGACTGCCGGAGAACATCACGCCGGAGTTCGTGCGCGATGAAGTGGCCGCCGGCCGCGCCATCATCCCCAGCAACATCAACCACCCGGAAGCGGAGCCCATGATCATCGGCCGCAACTTCCTGGTGAAGATCAACGCCAACATCGGCAACTCGGCGGTCACCTCCAGCATCGAAGAGGAAGTGGAGAAGCTGGTCTGGTCCACCCGCTGGGGCGCCGACACCGTGATGGATCTCTCCACCGGCCGCTACATCCACGAGACCCGCGAGTGGATCCTGCGCAACAGCCCGGTGCCCATCGGTACCGTGCCCATCTACCAGGCGCTGGAGAAGACCAACGGCATCGCCGAAGACCTCACCTGGGAGCTGTTCCGCGACACCCTGCTCGAACAAGCCGAGCAGGGGGTGGACTACTTCACCATCCACGCCGGTGTCTTGCTGCGCTTCGTGCCCATGACCGCCAAGCGCCTCACCGGCATCGTCTCGCGCGGCGGCAGCATCATGGCCAAGTGGTGCCTCTCCCATCACAAGGAGAACTTCCTCTACGAACACTTCCGCGAGATCTGCGAGATCTGCGCCGCCTACGACGTCAGCCTGTCGCTGGGTGACGGCCTGCGTCCGGGCTCTGTCTATGACGCCAACGACGAGGCCCAGTTCGCCGAACTGCGCACCCTGGGCGAGCTCACCAAAATTGCCTGGGAATACGACGTGCAGGTGATGATCGAGGGCCCCGGCCACGTGCCCATGCACATGATCGAGCGCAACATGACCGAGCAGCTGGAGCACTGCCATGAGGCGCCCTTCTATACCCTGGGCCCGCTCACCACCGACATCGCGCCGGGTTACGATCACTTCACCTCCGGCATCGGCGCGGCGCTCATCGGCTGGTACGGCTGCGCCATGCTCTGCTACGTGACCCCCAAGGAGCACCTGGGCCTGCCCAACAAGGAGGACGTGAAGCAGGGCCTAATCACCTACAAGATCGCCGCCCACGCCGCGGATCTGGCCAAGGGCCACCCGGGCGCCCAGATCCGCGACAATGCTATGTCCAAGGCACGCTTCGAGTTCCGCTGGGAGGATCAGTTCAACCTGGCGCTGGATCCCGACACCGCCCGCGCCTATCACGACGAGACCCTGCCCCAGGAGTCCGGCAAGGTGGCGCACTTCTGCTCTATGTGCGGGCCCAAGTTCTGTTCCATGAAGATCACCCAGGACGTGCGCGACTACGCCGCCAAGCTGGAAGCGGTGGAGATCAAGCTGGTGGGCATGGACGGCCAGCAGGAGCGGGTCGTGGCCGAGGTGGAGAGCGGCATGGCCCGTAAGGAGACGGAGACCTTCAAGCAGGCCGACGTTGAGAGCGGCATGGCGCGGATGGCCGAGACCTTCAAGGAGACCGGCGGCGAGATCTACCACCAGGCGGCGACCCTGAAGCAGGCCGCAGGGGAGGAGGCGTGAGCAGCGAGCGCGGGGCTGTCAGCCCCGCCGACCTGTCCGCGGTGACGCAGGCCCGTCCTGTGGTCTGGACCATAGCGGGGTCCGACTCCGGCGGCGGCGCCGGCATTCAGGCCGACTTGCACACCCTGCACGATCTCGGCGTGCACGGCTGCTCCGTCATCTCCGCCATCACGGCCCAGAACTCGGTGGCGGTGAAGATGGTCGACCCCGTGTTGATGCAGACCTTCACCGCCCAGATCGACGCCCTTAGCGTCGATCTGCCACCTGCCGCCATCAAGATTGGCCTGCTGCCGACCCGGCTGCACGTGGAGGTGCTGGCCCGCCGACTGGCAGCCACCCCGGCCCCCTTCGTGGTCTACGACCCGGTGGCCATTGCCAGCACCGGCACCCCCATGGCCGAGCCCGGCATGCTGGCGGCGGTGCGCGAGCACCTGCTGCCGCGCCTCTCTTTGATTACCCCCAACGGCCCCGAGCTGGAAGCCCTGACCGGCCTGCCCGCCACCAGCCCCGAGCTGGTGCGCCTCGCCGCACGGAGGCTGCGCGAACTCGGCGCCCGCGCCGTGCTGGTGAAGGGGGGCCACCTTGAATGGGGCGGGGATCTCTGCCTCGACTACTACCAGGAGGAGAGCCGCGAATTCTGGTTGGCGGCGCCGCGCCTCGATACCCGCCACGGTCACGGCACCGGCTGCTGCTACGCCAGCGCCATCGCCGCCGTGGTGGCGCAGGACTACCCGGTGGAAGACGCCATCACCCTGGCGCGCGCCTACCTGCAACAAGGCTTGGCAGCGGCGCAGGGGGTGGGGGCGGGCCCCGGCCCCATCGCCCATCTGGGCTGGCCGACCAGCCTCGCCCACTTCCCCCGTGCCGTGCTGGCGGGCTCAACCCTGGATCGCCATTTCGGCCTGTATGAGGCTAGCAGCACTCGCCTGCCGCAGGGCCCCTTTGCGCCGACCGAGCAGAGCCTTGGCCTCTATCCGGTAGTGGATTCGGTCAAGTGGCTCAAACGCCTGCTGGGGGCCGGGGTCAAGACGATCCAGCTGCGCATCAAGGGTCTACCCGCCGCCCAGGTGGCACCGGCCATTTTTGATGCGGTCGCGCTCGGTCGCCGCCATGGGGCGCGGCTCTTTATCAACGACTACTGGCAGCAGGCCATCGAGGCGGGCGCCTGGGGCGTGCACCTGGGGCAGGAGGACATGGAGACCGCCGATCTCGCTGCCATTCAGGCGGCCGGGCTGCGCCTTGGCATCTCCACCCACGGCTACTTCGAGCTGATGCGGGCCCGCGAGCTGGCCCCCTCCTATATCGCGCTCGGCCATATCTTCCCGACCAACACCAAGGTGATGCCTTCGCGCCCCCAGGGGCTGGTGCGGCTGCACCGTTACCGCGCCCTGATGTGCGACTGGCCGACGGTCGCCATCGGCGGCATCAGCGAGGAGCGGGTGGCGGCGGTCAAGGCGAGCGGGGTCGGCAGCATCGCGCTGGTCTCGGCAATTACCGGAAGCCGAGACTGGCAGGGTGCGACCGAGCGGCTGCTCGCCGCCGTGGGGGCGGGGGACGAGCCACGTTCGGCCACGGCCATAAGAGAGGTGGACCATGCGCTCTGATGCCGCGTCTCTCAGTGACGAAGAGTATTTGCGCTACGGCCGCCAGCTGATGCTGGCGGAAGTGGGGGAGGCGGGTCAGGCGCGGCTGAAAGGCAAATCCGTGCTGATCGTGGGCCTGGGCGGGCTTGGCTCGCCGCTCGCCCTCTATCTGGCCGGGGCCGGGGTGGGCACCTTGTGGCTGGCCGATGGCGATACGGTCGATTCCAGCAACCTGCCGCGCCAGATCCTGTTCGATAGCGAGGCGGTCAACCACTCCAAGGCCGAGCTGGCCCGCGAGCGGTTGGCGGCTCACAACCCGCTGGTGGAGCTGATTGCCATTAACCAGCGGCTCGATACCGCCAGCCTGCCGGAGTTTGTGGCCGAGGTGGATCTGGTGATCGACTGCTGCGACAACCTGGCCACCCGCCAGGCCATCAACGCCGCCTGTGTGGCCCAGGGCAAACTCTGGATCTCCGCCGCCGCTGTGGGCTGGCAGGGGCAGTTGATGGCGCGTTCCAGCACGGAGCACGCCTGCTACGCCTGCCTCTATCCGCAGGATACGAAAGTCAGTCAGAGCTGCGAGACCAGCGGCGTCACCGGCCCGCTGGTCGGGGTGATGGGCTCCCTGCAGGCGCTGGAGGCGCTGAAACTGCTGCTTGGCCTGCCTAGCCCGGTCGCCGGCACCCTGCGCCGTTTCGATGCGCTGGCCCATCAGTGGCAGACCCTCACTCTGGCCCCCGATCCCGATTGCCCGGTTTGCGGGCCGCACAAGGAGATCACCCCATGACCTTGACCATTCGACTCAATGATGAAGCCCAGCCGCTGGCGGCGGGGCAGAGCGTGGCCGACCTGCTGGCCGCGCAAGAAGTTAATCCCCAGGGGGTGGCGGTGGCCCTTAACGGCGCCGTGCTGCCCCGTGGCCGCTGGGCCGAGACCCGTCTCAATGACGGGGACGAACTTCACCTCTTTACCGCCATTGCCGGAGGCTGATCCATGATGCTCACAGTCCCATCTTCGAGCGCTCTGCCTTGCGGCGGGGCCTCATCTCTTCTTATCGCAGTGGCAGGAGGCTGACATGCTCAAGATTGCCGATCACACCTTCTCCTCGCGCCTCTTCACCGGCACCGGCAAGTTTGCCCGCCCGGATCTGATGGCCACCGCCATCGAGGCGAGTGGCTCCCAGCTGGTCACCATGGCCATCAAGCGGCTCGAACCGGGTAAGGCCCACGACGATATCCTCACGCCCCTTCGGCAACTCGGGGTCAAGCTGCTGCCCAACACCTCCGGCGCCAAGACCGCCGCCGAGGCGGTGTTTGCCGCCCACCTGGCCCGCGAGGCGCTGGGGACGAACTGGTTGAAGCTGGAGATCCACCCCGATCCTCGTTACCTCTTGCCTGATCCCATCGAGACGCTGAAAGCCGCCGAGCAGCTGGTGAAAGAGGGATTCGTGGTGCTGCCTTACTGTGGGGCGGATCCTGTGCTCTGCAAACGGCTGGAAGAGGTGGGCTGCGCCGCCGTGATGCCGCTTGGCGCGCCCATCGGTTCCAATCAGGGGTTGGTGACCCGGGAGTTTCTCTCCATCATCGTCGAGCAGGCCAATGTGCCTGTGGTGGTGGATGCGGGGATCGGTGCGCCGAGCCACGCGGCCGCCGCCTTTGAGCTCGGCGCCGACGCCGTGCTGGTCAACACCGCCATCGCGGTGAGCGGCGACCCGGTCGCCATGGGGCGCGCCTTTGCGTTGGCCTGTGAGGCAGGCCGTAGCGCCTATGAAGCCGGCCTCGGCGCCCGCGCCCTGCAGGCGCAAGCCTCCAGCCCGCTCACCGATTTTCTGGGGGCGCTATGAGTCATGATGTGGGCTCAGGGCGAGAGCCAATGGCAATGGCCTCTTCCTCGGTTTCTCCCGAGGCTGATGTGTTTAGCCCCCCTCTCCCTCTGGGAGAGGGGCTGGGGGTGAGGGCAGAGGCTGATTCGGTGCTTGAAGGAGGCGAGTTCTGCGCTCCTCCCCCTCCCCAGGGGGAGGCCGGGAGGGGGTTGGATTTTGCCAATCGTTGGCAGGAGCTTGATTGGGACGATATCGGCATGCAGATCCGCGCCAAGACTGCCGCGGACGTGGAGCGCGCCCTGAGCACCCCGCGCCGCACCCTGGCCGATTTTATAGCGCTGATCTCACCAGCCGCCGAGGCCTGGTTGCCGCAGATGGCAGCCGAGGCCGAGCGGCTGACTCGCCAGCGTTTTGGCAACACCATCGGCTTCTATGTGCCCCTCTATCTGTCGAACCTGTGTGCCAACGACTGCACCTACTGCGGCTTCTCCATGAGCAACCGCTTGAAGCGCAAGACCCTGAATGCAGAGGAGATTGAGCGCGAGTGTCTGGCCATCAAGGCGCGCGGCTTCGACAGCGTGCTGCTGGTGACCGGCGAGCACGAGCACAAGGTGGGGCTCGGCTATTTTCGCGAAGTGATGCCCATCATTCGCCGCCACTTCAGCACGGTGGCGATGGAGGTACAGCCCCTCTCGCAAGACGAATATGCCGAGCTCAAGACCCTCGGCCTCGATTCGGTCATGGTCTATCAGGAGACCTACCACGCCCCCACCTACGCGCGCCACCATCTGCGTGGCAACAAGCGGGACATCGCATGGCGCCTCGCCACGCCGGATCGGCTCGGCCGCGCCGGTATTGACAAGATAGGGCTGGGGGCGCTGATCGGTCTCTCATCGGACTGGCGCGCCGACAGCTACTTTGTCGCCGAGCATCTGAGCTGGCTTGAGCGCCACCACTGGCAGAGCCGCTATTCGCTCTCCTTCCCGCGCCTGCGCCCCTGCACCGGCGGGCTGGAGCCTGCCGTCATCATGTCGGATCGCCAGCTCGCCCAGCTAATCTGTGCCTGGCGCCTCTTCTCGCCCACGCTGGACTTGTCCCTCTCCACCCGCGAATCGGCTACGTTTCGCAACGGCGCGGTGCGTCTTGGCATCACCCAGATGTCGGCAGAGTCGCGCACCCAGCCGGGTGGCTATGCCGAGGGAGATGCTGAGGAGCTGGAGCAGTTCGCCATCCACGACGACCGCCCGGTGGGGGAAGTGGCCGCCGCCGTGCGGCAGGCGGGGTTGCAGCCGGTGTTTAAAGACTGGGAACCCTTCTTGGGACGATAGGGGCGGCCACGCCCCTCTTTGCCGCTAGCATCCCGGCGTCCAGCCAGACTCCGTGCCTGTGGCAAGCAGGCACGGCTTTGCCGTGCAGGACGTGAGGCCGCTGACCTCGAAGGGGTTTCGCCCGCCCTTCGGGCTTGGGCGAGTAACTTTTCTTTGCGTGGCCAAAGAAAAGTCACCAAAAGAAAGGCCACCCCCGCTTATTCGCCCTACTTCATCGGGTTCCTTCGGCTCACCCGCTTGTCCGACGGCACGCGCCGACGGGCCATCCATGGCCCGGCGCCGCTCGCTCGACATCCTGTCTCGCGGCCTGGACAATCGGGCTCGCCTCAGCGAATAAGAGTGGGAACCAAAACCGTGCCCGCCATAACCTCAGGGGAATCGTAAGGTGCAATAAGCGGAGCACATTGCTCCGCTTGTAAGTTAGTGTGGAATCATCCCGCATTCGTCAAGGCAAGTGCAATTCACGTCGTTCATTGCCCCCTACGTCATTTGTTAAGCATCGCGCCTTTCTACAGCAACTCTTGCAGGCTCTGGTAGCTGTGCGTAGAGCTCAGCGATCTGTTTGGGGCGTGTAATTCGGTCCTCAATAATGAAATTGATCATATTGAATAGGTGTTGTCCCATTTCGGGAGTGTCATTTAGATTTATCTCACCTGGGTGAACAGCATTATTTCCGACTACGCGGCAGAAATCGAAAGCTTGTTGAACCTGTACAGGAAGTCCTTTAGCAACAAGCGATTTTATGTCGGCGTTGATGTTTTCGCCTTTTTCGCCTAGTTCCGGCATCAGTTTCTGGATAGCGAGTCGTAGTAGCGCCACTGCAGCTCTGGGTGATCTAGCAAATATGCTCCGTGCCTCATGATATTCATCAATGACAGAGGCTGGCATGTCAGCATGTGGTGGTGCAACAGGAGCTTCAGCAGGAATGATCATGCGTGATTCGTACCAGTATGAAAGGCCATCACAGTGTTCACATTGACAGACGGAGATCGGTGATTTACTGGTGCTGTGATAGCCGAAAGAGAGAATGCCCCATTTCTGTTTTGCGAAGACAGCGCAATGGATGCAGTGGAATTGCTTCATTTGATCTTCTGGTGGGTAGTATTTGCTCATAGTTTCCTCATATGACGACTGATTTACAAAACCTGTGCTACACCGTTGGCTTGGTTTATCGATGGTGCAGACAAGGTCGTTACCAAAACGCGAATTCAACTCCGAAGTGCAACACCCGCCAAATCAAGCAACCTGTCGTAGTTCATCAAACACGATCTGCGGTTGCCTGAAATCCAAACATTTGCGCGGTCTAAGGTTG
>NZ_JAPCIZ010000024.1:0-58775 GCF_027707725.1 Aeromonas sp. QDB25
CTCATGGTGTTCCGCTTTGTTTCTTTGGCGAGAAGAAGCGTACCAGAACCGGCAGTTGGCCTCTTCTCTCCTATGCACCATGGGTGTTGCAGTTATTATCTGAATTCGCGACTCTCAATACCTCGCGCCTCATGGGCCTGATCCGCCGTTTCTCACAGGATTGCGATTTACCGCTGACACTGGCGAATTTTCTGAAGTTCTACCCTCATATCAGCCTTGAGGAGATCTACAAGCGCGGCAATTGGAGCGCCTTGGTCAAACAGGCCCACAACCATACCATTTCTGAAATGAGTGATGAGAAGCTGTCGACCCTCTACACCCGGGCCATCAAAACCCGGCTATTGGGCTGCGATGCGCTCCATTACTTGAACTTCTTACAAACCTTGGTGGAAAGCGCCTTTACCTTAACGGCTGAGCACGATGAGCGGATGGCCTTGATGTGCCATTACGACTTCTGGCAACAAAGCGGCCCCAACGCAGGCTTTAGCTCCTTGGCGCACAGCCTGAAACAACTCAATCAACCAGAGTTAAGGGCCGAGCTGGCAGATCTGTTGCCCATGCTGATCAACCGGGTGCAGCACGAACAAAGCGCCATGCCAGATCTTCCCGGCAATCCACTACAACTGCATGCTCGCTATGCCAGAGAGCAAGTGCTGGTTGGCTTTGGGGCAACCACCTTCGCGCAGCAACCCACGGCTCGCGAAGGGGTCTATGTCATCGCAGAGCACAATATCGAGTTGCTGTTCGTGACCTTGAACAAAACGGAGCAGCACTTCTCCCCCACCACCCGTTATCACGACTACGCCATTAATGAGTCACTGTTCCATTGGCAGAGCCAAAACAGCGCTCGCCCAGAGCGAGGCAAGGGGCTGAGTTACATAAACCACAGGGCAGAGGGTAAGCGCGTGTTTCTGTTCGTTCGTGAGCAGAGCAAAGATGAATTTGGCCGCACCCTTGGCTTTGTGAACTTTGGTGAGGTGGAGTACATCTCCCACAGCGGTAGCCAACCGATGAACATTAAATGGCGTCTCACTACTCCGATGCCGCCTTTTATGTGGAAAGAAGCGGCCAAATTGGCAGTTGGCTGAGCGACCCATCACAACAAGGCCCACCCACGGCGGGCCGCCTTCGTGTGGTCAGCAGGCAATCCGCTCTATGCGACCACCACTGAGTTTGAAGAAGGCATCCTGTGGCAGCTCCTGCAGCCAGGTGGTGGTGTAGTCCAGATCCACATAGGCGCCGCGCAGCATGGCGCCAAAGAGACCGTGAGAAACCACGATGGCCTGCTCGGCAATCTGCTCGTCCTCAAGCCATTGCCGGGCCCGGCGCTGAATGCTCTCAAAACTCTCGCCATGGGGGGCCCGCAGATACCAGTCCGGCTCCTCCAGATCCAGCTCGGGGTGGGCCGCCAGCAGCTCGGGCACCCGGCGACCCTCCCACTCCCCCATCCCCAGCTCCACCAGCCGCTCGTCCCAGATGATGCGCTCCTGGTCCAAGCCAAGCTGCTGACACACCCGCTCCGCCGTCTGCCGTGCCCGGCCGAGGGGGCTGGCGTAGATCGTCCAGTCGGTGGGCTCGGCCAGGAGCTTGGCCAGACGGGCCCCCATGGCGAGGGCCTGGGCTTCTCCCCTGGGGGTCAACTCGGAGTTGCAACGCCCCTGCAACCGCAATTCGGCGTTGTAACGGGTCTGGCCATGGCGCAGCAAATAGAGGGTTCGAGACATGGTTTCTCCAGCAGAGTCAACGAGATAAGAAAACAGGGGGAAGATGATAACAGATGTACCGGGTCAACCAAGACCCGGAGGATGCAGGCTTGTGCTGACTCCTTGAGCGCATGGCCTGCGGCTATCGTGATAAGGACGACAGGGGCTGCGCGCCTTTATCGCACAGGCGCCTTGTGCGCTTACCACACGCCTTCGCCACGGGCCCGCCAGCGCCGTGGCAAGCGCCCCATGCTCCCCTATCTTGTTGTTCAGACGGAATAAAATGGGGATGTGCCGGTTTATCGGTCACAGGATGGCGGCCAAAGCCAGAAAAGACAGAGTTTTTGCTCTGATCCGGGGGCCATTTTGGTACGTATCTCTGGCTCACGACAGGGACGCCTGGTGTACAATCTGCCACCCGATTTCCCCTGACCCGGCCCAGGCTCAGGCCCTGATGTACCCCAGAGTAAATGAACGTGACCCCAACCCACCCCATGCTCGACAGTTATTACAGCCAGGATCTGGTGTTCTTCTCCATCCTGGTGGCGGTGCTCGCCTCCTATACGGCGCTGACCATGACCAGCCGGGTGAGCCAGAGCCGGGGACGGGCCGCCGTGCTCTGGCTCGCGGGGGGAGCCTTCGCCATGGGGCTCGGCATCTGGTCCATGCATTTTATCGGCATGCTCTCCTTCAACCTGCCCATCGCGCTGGGATACGATCTGACCCTCACCGGTCTCTCCCTGGTGGCAGCCATCGGCTCCTCGGCCTTTGCGCTCTGGCTGGTGAGTCGTCCCCAGCTCCCCTGGCACCAGATCCTGTTCGGGGCCGTGCTGATGGGGGCCGGCATTGCCACCATGCACTACATCGGCATGGCGGCCATGAAGATAGCGCCTGGCATCCACTACCTGCCTGGGCTCTTCATCCTCTCCATCCTCATCGCGGTATTCGCCTCGGGGGCCGCACTCTGGATAGCGTTTCGCCTGCGCAACAGCTCGCCCCGCGCCTTCTTCAGCAAGGCCTTCGCCTCCCTGGTGATGGGGACAGCCATCATCGGCATGCACTACACCGGCATGGCGGCGGCCCAGTTCCCCGCAGAGAGCCTGTGCGGGGCCCTCTACACCGGTCTCAATACCCAGTGGCTGGCAACCGTGGTCATCATAGTGACCCTGGCGGTGTTCGCCATCGCCTTCGTGCTCTCCATGCTGGATGCCCACGCCGCCAGGCTCTCCACCTCCCTGCATCAGGCCCACGACGAGCTGCTCAAGCTGGCGCTCCATGACAGCCTGACCCGGCTGCCGAACCGGCTGCTGTTTGCCGACCGGCTGGAGCAGCGCATCCAGGAGTGTCAGCACAGCCAGCGCAGCTTCTCCCTGCTGTTTCTCGATCTCGACGGCTTCAAGATCATCAACGATGCCCACGGCCACCACACCGGGGATCTGCTGCTGGCCGAGGTGGCCCAGCGCATCACCGGCCTGCTCGGTGCCAGCGACACCGCCTCGCGCTTTGGCGGGGACGAGTTCGTGCTGGCCCTGGCGCCGGGGGATGTGAGCCAGACCACGGCCTTCGCCGAGCGGCTGCTGGCCACCCTGGCCCAGCCCTATGAGTGGGAGCACCACAGCCTGCACATCACCGCCAGCATCGGCATTGCCGTCTATCCCCAGGATGGCACCAGCCTGCACGAGCTGACCCTCAACGCCGATGCCGCCATGTATTACGCCAAGGAGCAGGGGCGCAACGACTACTACTACTTCGACAGCGCCATGAACGCCAACGCCCACCAGCAGTTCCTGCTGCACAAGGAGCTGCAACACGCCCTGGAGCGGGGGGAGCTGGCCCTGCACTACCAGCCCAAATACTGTGCCCGCAGCGGCCAGGTGGTCGGCGCCGAGGCCCTGCTGCGCTGGCAGCACCCGGAGCATGGTGCCGTCTCGCCGGCCAGCTTCCTGCCGCTGGCGGAGAAGAGCCGGCTCATCATCCCCATCGGCAACTGGGTCATCGACGAGGCGTGCCGCCAGATGAGCGCCTGGCGGGCGGCGGGTCATCACGACTGGAGCGTGGCAGTCAATCTCTCCACCATCCAGCTCGCCAGCCCCGGGCTGCTGGAGGAGGTGCAGGGCGCCCTCGCCCGCCATCGGCTCGAGGCCCGTCACCTGACCCTGGAGATCACCGAATCCACCGCCATGCAGAAGGCCGAGGAGAGCCTCGCCATCCTCAACCGTCTGGCCGAGCTCGGCCTTGGCATCTCCATCGACGACTTCGGCACCGGCTACTCCAGCCTGCTCTACCTCAAGCGCTTCCCCGCCAACGAGCTCAAGATTGACCGGGGCTTTGTCACCACCCTGGAGCGGGGGGGCGATGATGCCACCATCATCGCCGCCATCATCGCCCTGGGTCAGGCCCTGGAGATGCGCATCGTGGCAGAGGGGGTGGAAACCCCGGAGCAGCGGGACCTGCTGACCGAGCTGGGCTGCGACACCTTGCAGGGCTACCTGCTCGGGCGCCCCATGACCGGGGAGCAACTGCTTGTCCACTGCGCTCCCGAGACTCCCCAACGGGTGCTGGAAGGTGTGCTTGCCTGACAAGCAGGTGAGGCGCAGCGCCCGTGTCGCCAGGGTCATCACCAGCCCGATTGCGTCCCTTCACGACTCAAGGTAGTCTGCTGCAAGACTCGAATGCTCCTTTATTTTGCCGGGCGCATCGAGCGCCCCCCATGGCAGATCACCCGTTCAGAGGAGCCACATCCATGGCCAGATACCAGTTCTTCAGCGTCCCCGCCTCCCGCCGTCAGCAATATACCTATGTCGACATGGCCTCCCCCACCTTCCTCACGGAGAAGGAGGCGCTGCTGACGCAAGGGTTCGAGGTGGAAGAGGATTTCATCGACGCGGCCACTCCCCGCGAGGCGGTGGAGAAGTACAGATCCGGTTTTCTCTACGTGGCGGACGAGATAGGCAAGTCAGACGAGGCCTATGCGGCGGCAACGGCCTTGCTGGAGATGGGCAATAAGATCCTGGGCCGCAAGGCGGGCTGAACAAGGCGGGCCGCCGGGACGATACCCCGATGGCCCGCAGGCAGTCAGCGTTGGGGGTGCTGGCGGAGCATCTCCACCAGCTCCTCTTCACTGCCGGGTTCATGGGCAAGCTGCAGGCTGGGGGCGGCGCCCCCCATCAGCATATAAACGTGAGTGCTGCAGTGATCGTAGTGATACCACTTACCGTCGATACAGACGTCGGTATAGCATCTCGGGTCCCTCTTGAGTTCCATACGCACATCCTTATGTGTCATTCACCAACATCACTCTTGACCGTAAAATAAGGGACCTAAGTCCCCCTTGACCTGGATCAAGGGAGGTGGCGGGCAAAAGCGGGCAGTGGCCGGATCTGGCCGGGGCGGGATGCCGCCAGCCTGGATGACAGAGCCCGCCAACCGGCCCCAGCCAGGCAACAGCGCAACAAAAACGGCGCCCGAAGGCGCCGTTTTTCATGTCCGTCATTTGACCGACGGGGAACAAGCCGCTGGCTTATTCGTCTTCCAGGTAGGCGTAGCCTTGCAGACCCAGCTCCAGCTCGTCGAGCAGGGCCTTGCGGGTCTCGTCGTCCAGCGCCGGGTGGGAGACGATGCGCTGGTAGTTCTCGCGGATCACGGACGGGTCGATGTTGACGTAACGCAGCAGCTGGTCGACGGTGTCGCCACGCACCACGTTGCGGATGTCCATCTTGCCTTCTTCATCCAGCCACACTTCCGCGCAGTGGGTGTCACCGAACAGGTTGTGCAAATCCCCCAGGATCTCCTGATAGGCACCCACCAGGAAGAAGCCGACGTGGCACTCTTCGTGCTCCCCGTAGACCGGCATCGGCAGGGTGCTTTCCACCCCCAGACCGTCGACGTAGTGCTCCACCTGACCGTCGGAGTCACAGGTGATGTCCATCAGGATGCCGCGGCGGGTGAGCGGACGATCAAGACCGGCCAGCGGCATCACCGGGAACACCTGACCGATACCCCAGGCATCCGGCAGGGACTGGAACAGGGAGAAGTTGGCAAAGCACTTGTCCGCCAGTTTCTCGGAGAGCTCGTCGGCCAGGGCGCGGTGGTTGCGGTTGACCGGGTTCAGCAGCTCCTTGAGCGCCAGACAGGTGTTCTGGTGCAGCATCTCGGCCCAGGCGCGTTGCTCCAGGTTCAAGAGGCCCATGGTGTACTGGGCGTTGACGTCACCGAGATCCGCCACGGAGTCGTGGAAGATCTCCAGCAGGGAGGGATCTTCCCCGCGCAGGTCCAGCCAGCCTTTCCACATGTTCTGCAAGATGGTGGGCGCGTCTTCGTCCGGGGCGCTGATGTCGTTCACCTCCACCCCTTCGGCACCAATGATGTTGGTGACCAGCACGGCGTGGTGTGCAGTCAGGGCACGGCCGGACTCGCTGATGATGGTCGGGTGCGGCAGGTCGAACTCGCGGCACACATCGCCGATGCCCCAGACCACGTTGTTGGCGTACTCGGAGAGGCTGTAGTTCGCGGAGCAGTGGCTCTGGGAACGGGTGCCCTCGTAGTCCACACCCAGGCCGCCGCCCACGTCCACCACCTCGACCTTGGCGCCAAGACGGCACAGCTCGGCGTAGAAGCGGCCGCACTCGCGGATGCCGCCCTGGATGTCGCGGATGTTGGCGATCTGGGAGCCCAGATGGAAGTGCAGCAGTTGCAGGCAGTCCAGCTTGCCGAGGCTGCGCAGACGCTCCACCAGCGCCAGGATCTGGGAGGCGGAGAGACCGAACTTGGACATGGAACCGCCGCTCGATTCCCACATACCGGAGCCGGTGGACGCCAGACGGGCGCGCACCCCGATGTTGGGCTTGATGTTGAGACGAGCTGACTCGTCCAGCACCATTTCCAGCTCGGAGGGCTTCTCCACCACGATGTAGACCTTGTGGCCCATCAGGTTGCCCAGGAGGGCGTGGCGGATGTATTCGCGGTCCTTGTAACCGTTGCAGACGATCACGGACCCTTGCTCATGATGATGGGACAGCACGGCCAGCAACTCGGGCTTGGAGCCCGCTTCCAGCCCAAGCCGGGGCTTGTCGCTGTAGGACTGACTGATGGTCTCGATGACGCGGCGCTGCTGGTTTACCTTGATCGGGTAAACGCACAGGTAATCCCCTTCATAGCCTGACTTTTCGATGGCCTGACCGAAGGCGTTGAACAGCGCATCGACCCGGCTCTTGAGGATGTCGGGGAAACGCAGCAACACCGGCGTGGTCAGCCCGGACTGGCGCAGTTGCTCGATGGCCTCGGACAGCACGATCTGAGCCTCGGGGCGAGACTTGTCGGGAGAGACGGTCACATGACCGGCGTCATTGATATTGAAAAAACCCGCACCCCAGTAGGGAACGTTGTAGACCTTCAAGGAGTCCTTGCTGGACCAGTTAGTCATGGGCTATGCCTCGCAAATGAGCGGCCGTGGGCCGCCTTCGTTACCCTCAATCACATCCAGACCATTGATTGCAAAATGCGGCAAGCCAGAGCGGCCTGCTGACGTTGGACCCGCAACGGAGCATGCTCCGCCACATCCTGTTCATTGCACATCGCGGCAAGCCAAGGCTGCCTGGTGGATCTTGGGAAGTAACGAGTCTTGATGTGGGGCTGGTGGCTTTACATCAAGCTCAACGGTATGCGGTAACACCTTGCCGGCGTACCGCGGTACTTTGATGACAATCGGCATCAGCCACGCCGTTTGTTCATCATTCGGCAGCCATCCCGACGGACAGGAGAAGGTTTCAAGGAAGAGAAGGGAAGACGTCAGCACGCATCATGTTGATGGACGACAACCACTACGACCCGCTCAACGCCAGTGACCGCCCATGACAAGGGAGATGATGAGCCCGAAGCCCACTCGGTCAGCTGAAAGATGAGAGTCCGTTGTTCTCCCTGATACCGGAGCCTAACCGGTATTAAAGAAACCATTCCCCAGCAGTGTCTGTCGTTTCTGCGTGCCTCGCCCTATAGGCGTCATGATCCTGCGGGTCTGGCGGACACGGCCTGCGCAGGGTTGCCCTCGGATCGGCGCGGAGTGTACACACTTACCGCAGCCAGTGACAATAAAAAATCGTGTTAAAAAACGGGTTTTCATCGGGGGGCAAAATCTCGCTGCCAGCAAGGCGGGCTCTGGGATGGCGGGGGATGAGAGCGCGTGGGCGAGGCGATGAAAATAACCAACACGTCACGCTTTTTGGGTCACCCCTTGCCAGCGCTGGGCCGAGGGGAAATTCAGCTTTTTCGCAATTGCTTAACCAGTTTTTATTTTGGAATTTTTATGCAAACTGCCGAGCAATGATCCCCGCCCCTCCCCTTCGATGGCCCTCCTCTCTCCCACAAAATCATCAAAAACTGCGCTGACGCAATAAGCGGCGCCGCCGTCTTGGCCACAATGACTCCTCTTTCGTGACCCGAGGCTTGCCCATGAACACCCTGCTTTCGCGCTTTCTCCACTACCTCACCTTTCATACCCGCTCCGATGCGACCAATCCTGCCTGCCCCAGCAGCGAGGGACAGCGCCTCTTCGCCCGGGCCCTGCGCGACGAAATGACGCAGATGGGGCTGAGCCAGGTCACCCTGGACGAGCATGGCTACCTCACCGCCTGCCTGCCGGGCAACCAGCCGGATGCCCCCGCCATCGGGCTCATCGCCCACATGGACACCGCCGATTACGAGGCCGAGTGCGTCGTTCCCCAGATAGTCGAGAACTATCAGGGGGGCGATATCTGCCTTGGCAAAGGGGACGAGGTGCTGGCCATCCGCCAGTACCGCTTCCTGAAAAACTACCTGGGGCAGGATCTCATCACCACCGACGGCACCACCCTGCTGGGGGCCGACGACAAGGCGGGCATCGCCGAGATCCTCACCGCCGTGGAATACCTGCAGGCTCACCCCGAGATCCCCCGTGGCGATGTCTGGGTCGGCTTTACCCCGGACGAGGAGATAGGGCGCGGTGCCGACCGCTTCCCGCTGGAGCGCTTCCCGGCCAAGTGGGCCTACACGGTGGATGGCGGCGAGCTCGGCGAGCTCGAATGCGAGAACTTCAACGCCGCCAGCGCCACGGTGCGCATCACAGGCAACAACGTCCACCCCGGCACCGCCAAGGGCAGCATGATCAACAGCCAGACCCTGGCCGCCCGCTTCCATGCCGCCATGCCCGCCGAGCAGACCCCGGAGTGCACCCAGGGGGATGAAGGCTTCTTCCACCTGGCCCGGATGGAGGGCACGGTGGAGGAGACCACCCTGCACTACCTCATCCGCGACTTCGACGATGACTGCTTCGCCGCCCGCAAGGCCCAGCTCAAGGAGCGGGTCGCCTCCCTGCAGCTGGACGCTCCCAGGGCGCGCATCACCCTGGAGATAGCGGACAACTACCGCAACATGCGCAGCCAGATAGCACCCCATCCCCACATCGTCGAGCTGGCCAAAGCCGCCATGGAGGCCGCCGACGTGGTACCCAAGATCAAACCCATTCGCGGCGGCACCGACGGCGCCCGGCTCTCCTTCATGGGGCTGCCTTGTCCGAACCTGTTCACCGGCGGCCACAACTTCCACGGCAAGCACGAGTTCATCCCCCTGCAATCCATGGAAAAAGCGGTCGCCACCCTGGTGGCGCTGGTGCGCCTCACCTCTGCCTGGCGGGCAGAGTAAGGGAGCAAGGACGGGGCTCGCCCCGTCATCAAACCGTCACCCAACCGACACACGAAAGGCACGCAGGGGCGTCAAGCTGGGGCAAAGTTCAGCGGAGCCTTGCCCATGTTCGATGTCGATACCCTGCTGGGGCAGCACCTGCCCCGCCTCGCCAGCCAGCCCCTCCTCCGCCCCCTGATGAGGCAGGGGCTGAGCTGGTTGCTGCACGAAGAGGCCTTCACCCGCTTTGCCGCGCGCCATCCCCACCTGCGCGGTCTGGACTTCGTCGAGCAGGCCCTCACCGAGCTCCACTTCGACTACCGGGTGAGCGAGGCCGAGCTCGAGCACATTCCCGCCAGCGGCCGGGTCATTCTTGTCGCCAACCACCCCATCGGCTCCCTGGACGGGCTGGCCCTGCTGCGCCTCATCGGGCGCATCCGCCCCGACGTCAAGATAGTGGCCAACCAGGTGCTGGCCCAGCTCACGCCGCTGCGCCCATTGCTATTGCCGGTGGACAACCTGGGGGGCAAGACCGACAGGCAGGCCATCCTCGCCATGAATGAACACCTCGCCGCCGACGGGGCCCTGGTTATCTTCCCCGCAGGCGAGGTCTCCCGCCTCGGCCCCAAGGGGGTGAAGGATGGCCCCTGGCAGGCCGGCTTCATCAAGCTGGCCCAACGCACCCGAACGCCCCTGGTGCCCATTCACCTGGGAGGGCGCAACAGCCTCTGGTTCTATCTCGCCTCCTGGCTCAACAAGCCCGCCTCCGCCCTGCTGCTGGTGCGTCAGCTGTTTCGCCAGCATGGGCAGACTCTGCCGGTGACCATAGGGGCGCGCATTCCCCTCGCCAGTTTTCAGGAGCTGCCGGCCAAGACGGCGGCCCGGCTGGTGCGCGGCCACCTCTACCGAATCGCTCGCGGCAAGGCGGGACGGCTGCAGACCGAGGCCCCCATCGCCCTGCCGGAGGATCGCCGCCTGCTGAAACAGGCCATCGACGGGTGCGAGCTGCTCGGCCAGACCCCGGACGGCCAGCGCATCCTGCTCTATCGCCGCCACGAGCAGAGCCACTCGGTGATCCTGCGTGAGCTGGGGCGCCTGCGGGAGATTGCCTTTCGGGCGGTGGGGGAAGGCTCGGGCAAGAGGCGGGATCTCGATGCCTTCGACGATGACTATCACCACCTCATCCTCTGGGATCCCGCCCGTCTCGACATCATCGGCGCCTACCGTTTCGCCCCGGTGGCCGAACGGCTGGCCAGCAAGGGGCTGGATGGCCTCTACAGCCACACCCTGTTCGGCTTCGAAGAGAAGCTGCTGCCCCGGCTGGAACAGGCCATCGAGCTTGGCCGCAGCTTCATCCAGCCCGCCTACTGGGGCAAGCGGGGGCTCGATTACCTCTGGTTCGGCATCGGGGCCTATCTGGCCCGCTATCCCCAATACCGCTACCTGTTCGGGCCCGTCACCCTCTCCGGCAGCCTGCCGCCGGCGGCCAAGGATCTGCTGGTGAGCTTCTATCGCCAGCACTTCGCCCCCGCCCTTGCCCTCGCCCCTTCCCGCCGCCCCTATCCCGCCACGCCGACGCTGTTCGAGGGGCGCGATTACGGGGACGACCTCAAGGTGCTCAAGGCCGGGCTCGACAACCTGGGCTGCGCCATTCCCACCCTCTACAAGCAGTACGCCGAGCTGTGCGAGCCGGGGGGCGTGCAGTTCATGGACTTTGGCATCGACCCGGACTTCAACCACTGCATCGACGGCCTGGTGTGGGTGGACGTGAGCCGCATCAAGCCCCACAAGCGGGCCCGCTATATCGGCCTCCCCGCCGGGGAAGGGCTGGCCACCTCTGGCGACCGTTGACCGGGGGCCGCAACGAAAGAGGGAGGCCTGCGCCTCCCTCTTTCACATCATGGGTGATGCCGCCTACTCGGCTGCGGGTTTGCGATCCGCATGGCCGAGATCCCGCTCCGGGGCGATGACATCCCGCACCCGCTGCTTGATCTCCTTGGCCTCGGGGAAACCCTCGTCGGCCACCCTGTCCCACACCAGCACCCCGTCCACCAGGATGCGAAACTCCCCCTTGCTGGCGGGCACCAGGGCCACCTCGCCCAGTTCGCCGTCGAAGGTGGAGAGCAGCTCCTGGGCGAGCCAGGCGGCCCGCAGCATCCAGCGGCAGAGGGTGCAGTAACGGATTTCGATGCGCGGTTTCGCGAGGGGCAAATGGGTGTCTGTCATGGGGTGACTCCGTGAAAATCGGTCAACCAGTGGCGAGCGATGCGCTGCATGGTGGCCTGGGGCAGTTCGTGAAGGCCCGGGGTGGATGCCTGATGGGCCAGTTGGTGCACCCCTTCGATGATCTCCGCCAGCACCAGGTAGACATATTCGCCGATGACGGCGCCGTGGACGAAGTTGACCGCCTCCCCCCGGTTGAGCAAAAAGATGGTGCTGCCGTCCGGCCGGGTCAGGGCCAGCACATGGGGACACACCTCCTCGCTCGGCCAGGGCAGCTGGGCGAGGCTGAAGGCGAATTCGTCGTCGGCGGAGGTGACCGAGGCCAGCATGGCGCCGGGGCGCAGGGCCTGCAGATCGGTGATGTCGAGGGAGCCGTTGCCGGTGGAGCAGATCACCAGCTCGGCGCGGCCCAAGGCCTCGGCCTTGTTCACCAGCTTGAAGCCGTGGGAGAGCGCCTCCACCTGGCGCAGGGCATCCGTCTCCACCAGCTCCAGATGCAGGTTGCGACAGCGCAGTTCCCGGGCGATGCTGCGCCCCACCTTGCCATAGCCGAACAGGGCGGCCTGGCAGACATTGAAGGTACGCCTCAGGGTACGCGCGAGGGACTCCGCGGAGTAGACCACGCTCAGGCCGATCTGGATATCTTCCGCCTGCTTGAGGGGGCTGCGGGCCACCGAGATGACGGGGGCCGCCAGGGACTCCTGTTCGTAGCGCTGATGGCCGTTCTCGGTCATCTCCACCACCCCGATGAAACGTGCGCCAAAGAGCTCGGCCAGTACCGCCTGGCTCTTGGCGAAGTAGCCGCCGATGTCGAGGATGATGAGCCGCTCGTGGGACATCACCAGGGGGGCAATCTGGGCGATCACCTCACCGGGATCCGAGGTCCAGTGGCGATTGAGGGGCAGCACGGGGTAGTGCTGCTGGGCCCAGGCCAGCGTCGGCCCGTGCACGGACTTGGGTTTGGGCAGGATGGCACCGACCCGGCCCACCCGATCGAGCACCTGGATGAAGTCGGGTCTGTCGGGAAGCAGGTGGGTCACCAGCAGGATGCAGAGATCCCCAAGACATCCCTGTTCGGTGAAATGGCGAAAAAACAGATGCTCAGATCCCTGACTGTGCAACTGTGGCCTCCTTAGCGTGCCGCGGGAAAGCAGGCAAACAGAACCCGGCATAGCCGGGTTCTGTGTGTATCCAGATAATTGAAAATCCTTTTTATCCGAAAGCACCATGGGTCTCAATCTTTATCTGTCCAGACTTTGACAAGCCCATCAATTTCTAAGGTAATAGCCTGTTTTTCATGCAGAAATCAGTAAAGTGACGCCTCTGGCCATACCCACCACAGACTCACTCCGGCACCGACGGCCGCCACCAGGATCAAGACCCCCCAGCGAGAGAGTCCCGGGCGCCCGTGCAGGGCACGTTCCAGCAGCGGCAACAGCCAGACCGGCAGCAGCACCAGCAGGGGCACTTCCACGTACTGCCAGGCGAGCATCTGCACGAAGGCGAGTGAAAGCCCCAGGGCAGCCGGGGTCACCTTGACCCCTGCAAAGGCGCCGAGCAGGGCACGGAATCCGGCAAACGCGGCCAGGGCCCCCGTCAGCTGGGCGATGAGCAGGCTGCCATCGATGCCGATGACCAGCGCCAGCCAGATGAAGGCCAGGGCGAAGCCGAGCCCCTCCTCGCTGTCACCACGCCAGCTCGTCCAGCCAGACCAGAGGATGGCGGGCAGCAGGGCCAGCCAGATCCCGGGCTCGCTCGCCAGCACGGAGGCCAGCCCCTGCCACCACACCAGGGTGCCCAGCACCCCGAACAGCGCGAGGGCGATCCCCTTGCTGGTACCCTGGGTCAGGGCGGGCACCAGCAGGGTCAGCGGCAGCCACTGCCACGCCTTGACCGGCAGGCCATAGGCACCGCCCAGCAGGCAACCCACCAGCCAGATCCCCAGGGCGCCCCACAGATAGCCCAGCCGCGGCCAGCGCCACGACAGCAAAGCGGCCCCTAAAGGAGCCGCCAGGGTTTGAAGCAGGAGTGCTGCGCCCATTACTTGCGCACGCCTTCAACGAACAGGTTGATGGTCATCTCGTCAGGGATGTTCGGCACCATGTAGTTCACGCCGAACTCGCTGCGCTTGATGGTGGTGGTGGCGTTGAAGCCGCTGCGGTAGCCGCCCCAGGGATCCTTGCCCTCGCCGATGTGGACCAGGTCGAAGGCCACGTCCTTGGAGACGCCGTGCAGGGTCAGGGTGCCCTTGAGCACGCCTTTGTCCTTGGTGCCTTCATAGCCGGTGCTGACGAAGGTCATCTTGGGGTACTGCTTCACGTCCAGGAAGTCGGGGCTGCGCAGGTGCTTGTCGCGGGCCTCGTGGTTGGAATCCACGCTGGCGGCATCGATTTCGAAGCTCGCCTTGGCCGCCGCCGGGTTGGCGTCGTCCATGCTGAAGGTGCCACTGAAGGTGTTGAACCGGCCGACCAGTTCGGAGAAGCCGAGGTGGCCCACCTTGAACTGGACTGTGGTGTGCGCTGCATCGACATCGTAATCGGCAGCCATCAGGGGAGCCGCCATAAACAGGCAGGAGGCCAGCAGGGCCTTGGTCATTTTCATTCCGATCGTTCCTTCATTGGGGGTTCACAACGGTGTCCAAAATGCTAACCTCCTATCGAGAATAGATAATCATCGATTTATTAAAATAATTATCAACCGAGAGTGGAATATGGATCAGATAGCCGCCATGCGCACCTTCATCAAGGTGGTGGAGTGCCAGAGCTTCACCAAGGCCGCCCATCAACTCGGGATCTCGGTCGCCATGACCTCCAAGCTGATGCAGCAGCTCGAGGAGTCCCTCTCCACCCGGCTGCTGTCGCGCACCACCCGCCAGGTCAATCCCACCGAGGCGGGCCAGTTTTACTACCAGCGCTCCCTGGCCCTGCTGGCGGAGCTGGAAGAGACCCACAGCCAGCTCACCCACAACAACCAGCAGCCCCAGGGCACCCTCAAGCTCTCGGTGCCCATGGATTTCGGCTACCTGCACCTCTCCCCCGCCCTGCCCCTGTTTCGCGAGCGCTACCCGGACTTGAAGCTCGAGATTGAGTACAGCGACCGGCGGGTGGCCCTGGTGGAGGAGGGGTTCGATCTGGCCCTGCGCATCGGCAACCTGCCGGACTCCTCCCTGGTGGCCAAGCCGCTCGCCATGATGAAGATGGTGGTGTGCGCCAGCCCCGACTACCTGGCCCGCCGGGGCAGGCCGAAGACCCCGGAGGATCTCAAGCAGCACGACTGCCTCATCTACACCCTGACCCAGCCGGACTGGGTCTTCAAACGGGATGGGGAGGAGCACAGCATCCGCCCCCAGGGGCCCCTTCGCGCCAACAACGGGGTGGCCCTGACCCGGGCCGCCTGCGACCACCAGGGCATCATCTTGCAGCCCACCTTCATCGTGGGGGATGCGCTGCGCTCGGGGGCGCTGGTCCCCTTGTTGCTGGAGTGGGAGAAGGGGCAGGTGGGGCTCTATGCCCTCTATCCGCACCGCCGTTTCGTGTCGGCCAAAGTGCGCTGCTTCATCGAATTCGTGCAGGAGCGCTATCTGGCGCCCCACTACTGGGACAGGGAGACCTGAGCCCGGGCTCAGGGGGTGGGCATCAGCTCGGCCACCAGCAGGTGATCCTGCTGGCTCATCTGCCAGCGTGGCAGACGCTGGCGCAAGGCGGCGAGCTCGGCCTCCCCCAGCGCATAGGGCAGGGTGACGTGCAGGCAGTGGCAATCCAGCATGGCCGCCAACTGCATCATCAGGGCGAGGTTCGCCTCGTCGCTCTTGTGCTTGTTGATGCGCTTGCCGAGCTCGTGGCGAAAGTGGGTCTCGGGATCCTGGGTCATCGCCTGCCAGCCGTAGCCAAAGAGCGGGATGAAGGCGCTGACGATGCCAAGGGCGGTGAGGGGCCGTTTGGGCGGGTGATAGAGGGCGTTGAGATCCAGCAGGATGGGGCTTTGATGGGGCTCACGACTGCCGGATAAAATAGTATTGCTCATTGGATTACCCTGTTGATTCCTCTAGACTTCGCCGCATATTTGACCTGACATGCCAACGAGGTGCTGATGCTAAGCGATATCGAGATCTCCCGCCAGTCCCCCCGCCTGCCCATCGCCGAGGTGGCAGCTCAGCTCGGCATAGCGGCCGCCCATCTCCACCCCCACGGCCATTACAAGGGCAAACTCGACCTCGCGCTGCTCCATCACGCCCCCGCCCGCGAGCCCGGCAAGCTGGTGCTGGTGAGCGCCATCACGCCCACCCCCCTTGGGGAGGGCAAGACGGTCACCACGATCGGCCTCTCCATGGGGCTCAACCACATCGGCCAGCCCAGCATCGCCACCATTCGCCAACCGAGCCTCGGCCCCGTCTTCGGGGTCAAGGGGGGCGCCGCCGGGGGCGGCATGGCCCAGGTGGTGCCGATGGAGGAGATGAACCTGCACCTCACCGGGGATTTTCACGCCCTCACCGCCGCCCACAACCTGGCCTCTGCCGCCCTGGATGCCCGCCTGTTCCATGAACGCAAACTCGGTGACCAGTTCAGCGCCAGAACCGGCCTGGCGCGGCTCGATATCGACCCGGCCAACATCCTCTGGCCCCGCACCCTGGACATGAACGACCGGGCGCTTCGCCACCTCACCCTCGGCCAGGGCGGTGCTGCCGATGGTGTCGAGCGCCCCGATCGCTTCGTCATCACCGCCGCCTCCGAGCTGATGGCCATTCTGGCGCTGGCCAGGGATCTCAAGGACTTGCGCGCGCGTATCGGCCGCATCCAGCTCGCCCTCGACCAGCGCGGCAAGCCCGTCACCGCCGAGCAGCTGGAAGTGGCGGGGGCCATGACGGTGCTGCTCAAAGACGCCCTCAAGCCCACCCTGATGCAGACCACGGAGCAGACCCCTGTGCTGGTCCACGCCGGCCCCTTTGCCAACATCGCCCACGGCAACTCCTCCGTCATCGCCGATCGCATGGCGCTGGGTCTTGCCGACTATGTGGTGACCGAGGCGGGTTTTGGCTCCGACATGGGGCTGGAGAAGTTCTTCAACATCAAGTATCGCCAGTCCGGCCTCGCCCCCGCCTGCGTGGTGCTGGTGGCCACGGTGCGCGGCCTCAAGGCCAACAGCGGCCTGCTCGACATCCGGCCGGGCCAGCCGCTGCCGGCCAGCCTGCAAGGGGAAGATCTGCCCACCCTGACAGCGGGGTGCGCCAACCTCGCCTGGCATATTCACAACGCCCGCCGTTACGGGGTGCCCGTGGTGGTCGCCATCAACCGCTTCCCCACCGACAGCGATGCCGAGCTGGCCCTGCTGGAGGAGGCGGCGCGCCAGGCCGGTGCCTGTGGCGTCGCCCTCTCCCGGGCCTTCACTGACGGTGGCGCGGGTGCGGCGGATCTGGCTCACGCCGTGGTGGCGGCCTGCAAGCAGCCCAGTGAGGTCAGGCTGCTCTACCCCGATGAGATGAGCCTTGCCGCCAAGCTCGCCACCCTGGTGGAGTGCGGCTATGGTGGCCGGGGCGTCACCCTCTCGGACAAGGCGCGCCAGCAACTGGCCAGACTCTCGGCAGAGGGCCAGGATCACCTGCCCGTCTGCATGGCCAAGACGCCGCTCTCCATCAGCCATGACCCCGCCAGGAAGGGCGTGCCGACGGACTTCGAGGTGCCCATCGAGGAGGTGAAACTCTGCGCGGGGGCAGGCTTCGTCTATGCCCTGGCGGGCCCCATCATGACCATGCCGGGCCTGGGCAGCCTGCCGGCCTATCGCCATATCGACATCGACGATGACGGGGAGATTGTCGGCCTGAGCTGACGTACAGGCTGGCAGGCTGCCGTCCCTGAACACCATATGGACATCGACGATGACAGGGAGATTGTCGGCCTGAGCTGACGGCGCCCAGGTCCAGCCAGAAACAACAAGGCCCCGCCGATTGGCGGGGCCTTGTTGTGCGTATCAGAACGCCATCAGTAGTGGAAGCGCCCCAGCTTGCTCATGACCGTCTCGGTCAACCCGTGCATCTGCCGGCTCTGGGCATCCTGCTCCCGGGCCACCCGGGTGGAGGCGCTCGCCAGCTCGTGGATGTTGCTGACGTTCTGGTTAATCTCCTCGCTCACCTTGGATTGCTGCTCGGCGGCGCTCGCAATCTGGGTCGCCATGTCCTGGATACGGTCGGCGGCCTGCACTATGGTCGCCAGCTCGCTTACCGCCTGCTCGGCATCACGCAGCGCCA
The DNA here is from genome assembly GCF_027707725.1 of Aeromonas sp. QDB25. NCBI lineage: Bacteria > Pseudomonadati > Pseudomonadota > Gammaproteobacteria > Aeromonadales > Aeromonadaceae > Aeromonas > Aeromonas sp. QDB25. Next base: position 17,821 of record NZ_JAPCIZ010000024.1, read on the forward strand.
GGCTGCTCAACTGGCGCCCCTCTGTCATGGTGTCGACCGCGGCGCGCGTGGTATCCCGCAGCCTGTCTATCATCTGTTGGATCTCCTGGGTCGAGGCCCGGGTCTTGGAGGCAAGGGTACGCACCTCGTCGGCCACCACGGCGAAACCGCGACCATGTTCACCGGCCCGTGCCGCCTCGATGGCTGCGTTCAGCGCCAGCAGGTTGGTCTGCTCAGAGATGGTCCGGATCACATCCAGGATGCTGCCAATCTGCACCCCCTGCTGCTGCAAGGCGGTGATCCTGTCCGACACCTCGCTGACCTGGGCACTCAACTGGCGGATGCCGTTGGCAGAGGCGCTCACCACCTGCTGACCCTTGTGCACCGCATGACGGGTCTCATCCACCGCCTGGGCCGTGATCTGGGCGCTGCTGGAGACGGAGTCTGCGGTCGATGACATTTCATGGATGGCCGTGGCCACCAGCTCGACCTGCTCCAGCTGGTGATGGCTGTTCGCCAGCCCCTGCTGGGCCTGCCTGGCCGAGTTCACCGCCGCCTGCTGCAACTCGTGCACGCTGGTGGCGGTGTCGGTCACTATGCCCTGCACGGTCGCGACGAACTGGTTTATCCCCTCCGCCAGCACCCCGGTTTCATCGCGCCGGTGCTGGGTCAGCCGCTGAGTCAGATCCCCTCCGGCGCTGGAGAGACGCGCCACCATGCGAGCCGTCTCCTGCACCGGCCGGGAGATGGACCCTGCCGCGAAAGCGAGCCCGACCAGACCGATACCCGCCACCAGGATGCCCACCATCAGCTGGGTCCAGACCCCCTTGCCAAAGGCCTCGGCACGGGCCTGCGCCATCCGCTCGTACTCGGCATAGAGGGCGCTGCCCGGTACCTCGATGGCGATCCCCCAGGCCTGTGTGACCTTGTTGAGGCTGATGGGTGCGAAGACCCTCAAGCCATCGGCGTGCTCGTCGCTGCCCCTCTCGCCACGTTGCAACTGGGCCAGCAAGGATGGATCCTGCAAGCGCTGCCCTACCCCGTCGCCATCGCGGGAGTCGGCGGCGATGATGCCCATGGGGCTGATGATGCGCACCCTGCCCTGCCCGTCGAATACCCGTCTGCTGATGTCAGCGGCCAGCCGTTGCAGGTAGTTGAGGGAGTAGTCGATGCCCACCATACCGAGGTATTGATCCCCGTTCAGCACAGGCACCACGAAGGAGGTGAGCAGGGTGGGCTGACCGTTGACCTGGTAGACGGAGGGGTCGACGGCGCAGCTTGCCTTGCTCTCCTGCGGGCAGAGATACCACTCGGAGGCCCGGATCCCGGTCGCGCTCGGCGTCTTGCTGTAGAAATCCCCCAGGGGTTTGAGGTCAAAACCGGCCGGGCCGCGGCTCCAGTAGGGGGCGAAGTTGCCCGATGCCTGGCTATGCCGGCCATCATCGGTATGGAGCGCATCCTGACCGTCGAAACGGTCCGCCTCCCAGCCACTGTAGATGCTGAGGAAATCCGGGTTGCGATCCCCTATGTCCTTGAGCAGGGCCGTGACCTCGTCCCGATCGAGAGGCTCGGACTGATCGACATTGCCCGCCAGCAGTGCCGCCAGGGTTTCGGCCGCATCCAGCGCCAGTTCGAAGGAGCGTGCCACCTCGCTCGCCTGACCATCCGCCAGGGTCAGCAGCCACTGCCTGGCCTGCTGGCGGGCCGCATCGTGGCTCTCCTGCTGGATCTTCTCCTGCATGCTGGCCAGGGAAACATAGCTGTAACCCACCACGCTGAGGACGGTGGTCAGCAGGATGCAACCCGCAAAGAACATGACTTGATACTTGATGGAACGGAACATGGCGGATGGTGGGTCTCTTGAGCCAAAACAGAGGCATTATGCGGGCTCGCAAACAGGTCGTAAACGGCCCCGCATGAAATTAATCGCCGATTTGTGAGCGAATTCGAACATCCGGCCTGTCATCCCCCCATCCGGTAGGTGACGGGGCAGGCGGGCCGGTTGAAACGGGCACAGGGAGGGCGATGACAAACAACAAGACCCCGCCAATCGGCGGGGCCTTCTGCGCTGTGCCGGGTGGCAGCAAGACTCAGAGGGTGAAGCGCTGGGTCATATGGTGCAGCGAGGTGGCCAGCTTGCTCAGCTCGACACAGGCCTGGGCGGTCTGCTGCGCCCCCTGGGCATTCTCGTCGGCGGCGGTGTGGATCTTGACGATGCTGCGATTGAGCTCCTCGGTAACCGCGTTCTGCTGCTCGGTGGCGGTGGCGATCAGGGTGTTCATGTCGGTGATCTGGGTGACGGCACCATTGATGCTGTCGATGCTGCTCCCCGCCTCCCGCGCCAGCTCCACGCTCTCCTGCATCTGCTGACGGCTCAGCTGCATGGCGCTGCCCGCCTCGGCGGTGCGCTCCTGAAGCACTTCGATCATCTTGCTGATCTCGGCGGTGGACGCCTGGGTACGCTGGGCCAGACTGCGCACCTCGTCCGCCACCACCGCAAAGCCACGGCCCTGCTCGCCGGCCCGGGCCGCTTCGATGGCCGCGTTGAGGGCCAGCAGGTTGGTCTGCTCGGCGATGCCGCGAATCACGTCCAGCACCATGCTGATGCTGGCGCTGTCGGTCTCCAGTTGCTGCACCACGCTCCCGGCCTGCTCTATCTGACGGGAGACCTGCTCTATGCTGCCGATGGCGCTGCGTACCACCTGGTTGCCCTGGGTGGAGGTGCGGGAAGCCTGCTTGGCCGCCCCCATGGCGTCCGTGGTGTTGCGAGCCACCTCATTGACGGTGGACTGCATCTCGTTCATGGCGGTGGCGACCTGAGAGACCTCTCCCTGCTGGCTTGCCATGCCTTTGGCGGACTGCTCGGAGATGGCGCTCACCTCCTCTACCGCGCTGCTGAGCTGGCTCACCGAGCCGGAGATTTCGCTCACCAGCTCTGCCAGTGCCCCCTGCATCCGGTCGATGGCCGACCCCAGCTGACCCAGCTCGTCGCGGTTGAAGCGGTTGCCGCGGACCCACTCCTGCAGCTCGCCCCGGCCGAGATCGCCGCTCGCGATGCGCTGGGCCTGACGGGCCAGCATGATGAGCGGGTCGCGGATCTGGCGGGTCAGCACCACCGAGAGGGCGACAACCAGGGCCAGGCCGATCACTAGGGCCAGGGTCACGCTCAGTTTGGCGCTGTCAAAGGCGTCCACCACCTCGGCACGGGAACCCACGGAGTAGCCGTGGTTGATGCGGATAAGCTCACCCACCGACTTGGTCAGATTGGTGTAGAGGGTGATCCCCTCCCCCATGAAGAGGTGCTGGGCTTCGGCCATCTGTCCCGAGTCCTGCATCTGCCGGATGCGCTGGTGCAGGGCGACATATCGCTCCCAGTCCGCCTTGACGATGTCAAAGGCGCGGCGCTCCTCCCGATCCTCCGCCCAGATGGTGCCATCGTGGGCCACTATCTGGCGCGCAGCCTCTTGCAGGCTCTTCTCGCTCTCGTTGCGGTAGCGGGCCTTCTGCTGGGCATCGTCCGCCACCAGGAAGACATCCAGCTCGTAGCGGCGCAGGGCATTGATGGTCTCGCCGAGGGTGCTGGTCCGCACGACGGCGGGCAGGATACTGTCGGTAAAGCCGATGGCGGCGCGGTTCATCTTGCTGAATTCAAACAGCGAGAAGCCGCCGATAAAGGCCATCATCAGGCCGAGTACGGCAAAGCCGGCGGTAAGTTTTTTGCCTATCGTCATGGTGTTCATGGCATGTCCTGCATGGGGGAAAACAAGTGGCATTGCTGGGCGCAGGCCTGGCCTGCGCCTTCACTACCCTCCTTGGCAGCACATCTCGTCCCTGTCGGCGCGCACAAGGGCGGGCCCGGGGTGTCGGCGTCAACCAGACCGTCCGACAACACGGAGAGCCATAGCGACCGGCACGGTCACAACTTTAGGTATTTTTCAAAAAAAGTGAGGGAAAGGAGACGGGGCCTGTCGGCGACAGCCCCCGGGAGCACTACCCTTTCAGACCACCGAGGAACTCGGCGCGGGTGTCGGGCTGGGTCTTGAAGACGCCGCCCAGGGAGGTGGTGGTGGTGTAGGAGGTAGAGTCCATCACGCCACGGGCCTTCACGCAGAAGTGGGTCGCCTTGATGCTGATGGCCACGTCCCTGGTGCCAAGCAGGGTCTGCAACGCCAGCAGGATCTGCTGGGTCAGCCGCTCCTGTACCTGGGGACGGCGGGCGAAGAACTGCACGATGCGGTTGATCTTCGACAGGCCAATCACCTTGCCGCGGGGAATGTAGGCCACGTGGGCAAAGCCGTCTATGGTGACGAAGTGGTGCTCGCAGGTGCTGGTGAGGCTGATGTCCCGCACCATGATCATCTCGTCCACCTTCATCTTGTTCTCGATCACCGTCACCTTGGGGAAGGTGGCATAGTCGAGGCCGGAGAAGATCTCGTTCACGTACATCTTGGCAATGCGGTGCGGGGTCTCGGCCAGACTGTCGTCGGCCAGATCCAGTCCCAGCGTCTCCATGATGGCGCGCATATGACCTTCGATTTTTTCCTTTTTCTGCTGGCCGCTCAATTCATTGGCCACCAGAGGTGTCTCAAGGCCCTCGGCCTCGAGCGCCGCCCTGACCAACAGGGCTTCCTGGCTTAAGCTCGTCATCGTGTTTCTCTCCCACGCTCAGGGACTGTGCTGGCCTGCGGCATGGTGCCGCGGCGCAATCTTACAGGGCGATTATTGTCATAATTCTGTCTAACTCAAGCCCGGTGCCCGACTTTATGCCAAACCACCCCGTTTTGTCCGCACCGGCCTGCCCATTCGGGGGCAAGGCGCACGGCCGTGCCGCCTCTTCCCCACCTGCCATCCCGCACAAGCCTCGCATTGGTTACCCATCAGGAGGTAATTCAACGGGATAGCGCCCCAGAATCCGATCACACCGGGGCATCTGCCCCCCCATTACCGCACCTTCGCCCTGCCCATCGGAGCGGATTTTTGGGATAATCTGCCCCCTACACACCAGAGAGGTCATGATGATGGGATTCGATACCGGTGCACTCCTCCCCTTGGACAAGGCCCTGCAAGGGATGCTGGAACAACTCACCTGCTGCTGCGAGACGGAGCAGTTGCCCCTGCCCCAGGCGCTGGATCGGATCCTGGCCGAGGAGATAAGCTCCCCCCTCTTCGTCCCCCCCTTCGACAATGCCGCCATGGACGGCTATGCCGTGCGCCTGGGGGATCTCGCCGCCGGGGTGCCGCTCCCCGTGGCGGGCAAGGCCTTTGCAGGCCAGCCCTATGAGGGAGAGTGGCCCGCTGGCCACTGCATCCGCATCATGACCGGGGCCCCTGTGCCTCCGGGTGCGGACGCTGTGGTGATGCAGGAAGAAACGCAAGCCGGCGACAACGGGATCACTTTTCTGACCGCGCCCACGCCTGGCCAGAACATCCGTCGCCGCGGCGAGGACCTGGCGCAGGGTGACAGGGTGCTCGAAAGCGGCCTTCGCCTGAGCCCCAGGGAGTTGCCGCTGCTCGCCTCCCTTGGCATCGCGAGCGTCACGGTGCGCCGTCCCCTCAGGGTCGCCATCTTCAGCACAGGGGACGAGCTCAAGCCTCTGGGCACCCCGCTCCAGCACGGGGACATCTACGACTCCAACCGCTACGGGGTCAAGGCGATGCTGAGCCGCATGGGCTGTGAGTGCCTGGACCTTGGCATCATCCCCGATGATCCGGCGGCCCTTCGCGCCGCCTTCTTGCAGGCCGACCGCGAGGCCGATGCCCTGATCACCACCGGGGGAGTCTCGGTGGGGGAAGCGGACTTCACCAAGCAACTGCTCGAAGAGCTCGGGGAAATTGGCTTCTGGAAGCTCGCCATCAAGCCGGGCAAACCCTTCGCCTTTGGCCGGTTGCCAAACGCCTGGTTCTTCGGTCTGCCGGGCAACCCGGTCTCCGCCATGGTCACCTTCGATCAGCTGGTGCAACCGGCCCTGGCCAGACTGGCCGGTCAGCAGTTTGCACGCCCGCACCCCCTCCAGGCCCTGGCGACAGCGCCGCTCAAGAAGAGCCCGGGGCGCCTGGACTTCCAGCGCGGCATCCTGAGTGTGGGCCCGAATGGCCTCGAGGTACGCAGCACCGGCTCCCAGGACTCCGGGGTGTTCAGCTCCCTGTCCCGGGCCAACTGCTACATCGTGCTCGAGCAGGAGCGCGGCAAGGTGGCCGCCGGTGAGACGGTCACCGTCGAGCCCTTCTCGGGGCTGCTGCTGTGAGCGAGATCCTGAGCGACGCAGAACTCCTTCGCTACAACCGCCAGATCGTGCTCAAATCCTTCGACTTCGAGGGGCAGGAGGCGCTCAAGCAGTCCCGCGTGCTGGTCATCGGCGCCGGGGGCCTGGGCTGCGCCGCCAGCCAGTATCTGGCGGTGGCCGGGGTCGGCCACCTCACCCTGGTGGATTTCGATCGGGTGGAGCTCTCCAATTTGCAGCGCCAGGTGCTGCACAGCGACGAGCGCATCGGCCAGCTCAAGGTGGAGTCCGCGGCGACGTCCCTGCGCGCCCTCACCCCCTGGCTCGAGGTGGAGACCCACGCCGCCCTCGCCGACGAGGCGCTGCTCGATGCCCTGCTGCCAGGCCATCAGCTAGTGCTCGACTGCACCGACAACGTCGCCATCCGCAACCTCCTCAACCAGCGTGCCCGCCAGCACAAGGTGCCCCTGGTCAGCGGCGCCGCCATCCGGCTGGAAGGGCAGCTTTGCAGCTTCACCTGGCAGGAGGATGAACCCTGCTACGCCTGTCTCAGCGCCCTCTTTGGCGATCAGGCCCTCACCTGTGTCGAGGCGGGGGTACTGGCCCCCGTGGTGGGGCTGGTGGGCAGCTTGCAGGCGCTCGAGGCCATCAAGCTGCTGGCGGGCATGGGCAAAAGCTACAGCGGCCGCCTGCTGATGATCGACGGTCTGGGTGGCAGCTTTCGCGAGCTGAAACTGCCCAAACGCCCCGACTGCCCGGTCTGCTCAAAGCCCTGAGCTGCGCCCACAAAAAAGCCGAACCCCGGGGTTCGGCTTTTTTATCTACCTCTGCTGTCTGCTCCCCTCAATGGGTTGAGAGGATCCGCTGCAACAGATGATTGAACCCGGCGGGATCTTCCGCCGGCCAGGCGTGGTGACCATCCGGGGTGTGGATGGTGGCATTGGGCAGGGAGGCGAACTGCTCCACCCGCCGCGCCAGGGGCAGATAGTCGTGACTGGTGGAGATGATGGCCACCGGCTGCCAGAGGGTGCCGAGACGAGCCCGCACCGACCAGCCGGGCAGCGCCTCCAGCAGCGCCTTGTAGGTCTTCTTTTTGTTGCGCACGAAGCGCCCCCGGAAGGTGTGGCGCACCTGGGCGAGATCGGGGCCGGGAAAGAGCTCGCGACCGAGCCACCACGCCAGCGGCCGCATGCCGAACCAGCGCAGCCACTTGAGGCGCATGGCATAGCGCTCCTGCTCCTTTGGCGTCTCCAGCAGAAATTCGCTGAAGCCGTTGACCAGCACCAGCCCCTGCACCTTGTGGGGCAGTTGCAGCGCCAGCTCCAGCGCCACCATGGCACCGAGCGACAACCCCACTACCCAGGCAGGCTCGGGCTGTTCGTCAAGCCAGCGGGCCACATCCGCCGCCAGGGTGGGCACGTCAAAGGGCCCCTCCTGCATGCTCTGGCCGTGGCCGCGCAAGTCGATGGCCACCACCCGGTAACGCTCGGAAAAACGCTCGATCTGCGCCTGCCAGTCGAGGCTGGAAGAGCCCAGCCCGTGCAGCAAGAGCAGCAAGGGCCCCTCCCCTGCACTGCGCAGGGCCAAGCCATGGGATTTCATTACCTGATTGCGACGCACCCGTCCCCCCTTTCTCGACGCCATGCCGGCCACTCAGGGCCAGCCAATCCGTACTCCGGTCCCCTGTCTACCCCTCTCCCACCAGGCTCACCGCCTTGATGTAGGCGTAGAGGCGCATGGCCGGCGTCAGGGCGAGCCGCTGCGCGGAGCGGCTGGTGATCCGGGCCAGCAGTATCTGCTGCCCGAGAGCCAACTGCAACAGGGTCTGCCCGGGTCGCACCTCCCGCACCTCCAGCAGCCGGGTCTCGAGGCAGTTGGAGAGGCTGGAGTGCACGATGGGCTCGGTGGCGATCACCAGATCCCGCGCCGCCACCTTGATCTGCAAGGGGCCTGCTTCATCGGGGGCATGCTCCATGGTCACCATCAGGGTCTGCTCCCCGAGTCGCAGGGTCGCCATCTGCTCGTGCTCGTCGTAGTGGGACAGGGTCGCAGAGAGCATGACCCCGACGTCGTCGCGACTGGCCAGCGACAGGTCGGTGCGGGCGAAGATCTCCTCGGGGGTGCCCTGGGCCTCCACCCGTCCCTCTGCCAGCAGCACCAGTCCATCGCAGAGCAGGCTCACCTCCTCCATGGCGTGGCTGACGAAGATCATGGGGATGCCGCTCTCCTGCTGCAAGCCCTTGAGCACGTGGGCCTGATGGATGCGGCTGCGCCTGTCCAGCGCCGAGAAGGGTTCATCCAGCAGCAGCAAGTCGGGCTCGGCCAGCAAGGCCCTGGCCATTGCCACCCGCTGACGCTGACCGCCGGAGAGGCCGTGGGCCGGTTGCCCCAGCAGCTCGGCAAAACCGAGGCGCGCAGCCAGATCCTCTGGCTGCCAGCGCCCCCTCCCCTTGCGAGCCGCCAGTTGCAGGTTACCGAGCACGCTCAGGTGGGGGAAGAGACGAGCATCCTGAAACACCAGCCCGATGCGCCGCGCCTCGGGGTGCAGGGCTGCAAGCTCGCGCCCCTGCCAGCGCAGGGCATCGCCCGGAGCCCTGTCGAGCCCGGCGATGATGCGCAGCAGGGTGCTCTTGCCACAGCCCGAAGGACCGAACAGGCCGAGGATGCGGCTGGGGGGCAGCGCCAGATCGCACGCCAGGGTGAAGGGGCCGAAATCACGTCTGGCCTTGAGGTAGAGGCTCATCCGAACAGCCTCCGTTGCCGACGTTGCAGCACGCCGTAGACCAGCACCAGCATCACCAGGGAGAAGCCCATCAGGCCGCCTGCCAGAATATGGGCATTCTGGTAATCCATCGCCTCCACGTGATCAAACAGGGCGATGGAGAGCACCTGGGTCTCCCCGGGAATGTTGCCGCCGATCATCAGCACCACCCCGAACTCCCCCAGGGTGTGGGCAAAGCCCAGCGCCGCCGCCATCACGAAGCTGGGCAGCGTCATGGGCAGGATGATGCGAAAGAAGCGCTCAAACGGGCCCATCCCCAGGGTGGCAGCAGCCTCCAGCTCCTTGTTGCCCATGTTGACGAAGGCGGAGGTGAGGGGCTGTACCACGAAGGGGAGCGAATAGATGACGGAGGCGATGAGCAGGCCGAGAAAACTGAAGGCGAGCGGGGCCCCGAAGGTCTCCCGCCACCAGCCACCGAGGCCGTACTCCGGGGAGAAGGCCAGCAGCAGATAGAAGCCGAGCACGGTAGGCGGCAGCACCAGCGGCAGGGCCACCATGGCCTCCACCAGGGGGCGCAGCCGGTGCTGGCTGCGAGACAGCCACCAGGCGAGCGGCGGCGACAGCAGCAGCAGGATGGCAGTGGTGCTGGCCGCCAGTTTCAGGGTCAGCCAGACCGCCAGCAGATCCCCTTCACTCATAGGGTCCCCTCTCGGGTGTCGATAAAAAACAGGGCGCCGTCATGACGGGCGCCGCCTTGGGACACGTCAGGCACCGGAGCTGGCCAGCACGGGGCTGGCCGGCAGACGCCGGGCGCTTACTGCGGCAGGGCGTAACCCGCCGCCTTGATCTGCGCCTGTCCCGGCCCCTTGAGCCAGGCCACCAGGGCATCCACCGCCGCCCCTTTCTTCAGCACCAGGGCCTGCTGCTCGATGGGGGGATAGAAGCTGGCCGGTACCGCCCAGGCTTCGCCGGTCTTGCCCGCCTCCACCAGGTTGGCCCAGGCGACGAAGCCCAGCTTCGCATTGCCGGTGTCGACAAACTGCCAGGTCTGGCTGATGTTGGTGCCAGTCAGCACCCGATACTGCTTGGGATCGATCTTGAGATGAGCCAGGGTCGCCATGGCGGCAGCGCCATAGGGCGCTGTCTTGGGGTTGGCGATGGCCAGCTCCCCCTGCCAGTGGCGCAAGGTGGCCTCGTCGGGAGCAGGCCCCCCCTTCTGCCAGAGGCCGAGCTGACCGATGGCATAGGTGAAGCGTTCGCTCCCCTTGCCTTCCGACTCCAGCTTTTGAGGGGTCGCCACGTCGGCCGAGAGGAAGAGATCGAAGGGTGCACCGTGGGTGATCTGGGTATAGAGCACGCCGGTGGCCGCCGAACTGATGACGACGTTGTGGCCGGTCTTGGCGGTGAACTCCTTGCCGATGCGCTCTATGGTGCCCTTGAAGTTGGCCGCCACCGCCACCTTGACCTCGTCAGCCAGCACAGCACCGCTGTACATGGCGCCGGCGCCCAGCACCAACACGGATACCCATCTCTTCATTCCGTTGCTCCTTATGTTCCGGCACGGCCGGATCGATTGACGCGAGCCCGAGGCTCACTCCCCTTGTTGCCAGCGGGCCAGGGCGGCGTCATCGCTCGCCCTGGCCTCGACCCAGCGTTGCACCCCGTCGGCGGTCAGCTCTTTTTTCCAGAACGGCGCCCGGGTCTTCAAGAAATCCATGATGAAGTGGCAGGCCTCGAAAGCCGCCTCGCGGTGGGCGCTGCTCACCACCACCAGCACAATCTGATCCCCGAGCAGCAGCTCGCCGATGCGGTGAATGAGGGTGCACTCCTGCAGCGGCCAGCGCCCGCGGGCCTCGGCCACTATGTCCGCCAGCGCCTTCTCGGTCATGCCGGGGTAGTGTTCGAGGGCCAGCCCCTTCACATGCTCCCCCTGATTGAAGTCGCGCACCTTGCCGACAAAGCTGACAATCGCGCCTGTGTCCTGCCGGGCAGCAAGGCGGGCATATTCGTCCGCCAGCGAGAAGTCTTCCCGCTGCACCAGAATGCGATCGATCATGGTTGCCTCGCTCATCATCAGCCTCCGGTCACCGGCGGGAAGAAGGCGACCTCATCCCCGTCATGGAGGGGGGTATCCAGCGGCACCAGGGTCTGGTTGACCGCCACCAGCAGCTTGCCGGATTCGAGCGCCAGCGCCCACTTGTCACCTCGCTCGCTCAAGGCGGCGCGAAGGACATCGGCACTGACGTAGTCACAAGGCAGGCTGAGCTCGTCGCAGCCGACCAGCTCACGCACCTGCGCAAAAAACAGAACCTTGATCATGCTTGCTCTCCTTTGGTCGCACCCAGTTGGAAATGACCGGACTTGCCGCCCTTTTTCTCCACCAGACGCACCTGCTCGATCACCATGTCCTTTTGCACCGCCTTGCACATGTCGTAGATGGTCAGGGCCGCCACCGAGGCGGCGGTGAGCGCCTCCATCTCCACCCCGGTCTTGCCCGAGAGCTTGCACAGAGTGCGGATATGGACCCGATTCTGCTCGGCCAGCGGCACTATCTCCACCTCGACTTTGGTCAAGGCCAGCGGATGGCAGAGTGGGATAAGATCGGCGGTCTTCTTGGCCGCCATGATGCCGGCGATGCGGGCGGTGGCGAACACGTCCCCCTTGTGGTGCTGACCGCTCAGGATCAACGCCAGGGTCTCGGGGGCCATGGTCACGAAAGCCTCGGCGCGGGCCTCGCGTTCGGTCACCTGCTTGTCGGTGACATCCACCATGTGGGCCTCGCCGCTCTGGTTGAGATGGGTCAGGTTCATCTATGCACCTATCGAAAAATAAGATGGATGATCCGGGTTTACTACCGGGATCACAGATGGGTCACGAAGTTGCACGGCCGGGTACGAGCGTCGAGCTGATCCCGGATAAGCTGTTCCCAACCCAGACGGCAGGCGCCGGTGGAGCCGGGCAGGCAGCAGATCAGGGTGCGGTTGGCGAGCCCTGCCAGGGCACGGCTCTGCATGGCGGAGCCTTTTATCTCGGCAAACGAGAGCTGGCGGAACATCTCGCCAAAGCCCTGCACCGTGCGCTCGAACAGCACGCCGACCGCCTCGGGCACCCGGTTCTGCTCGTTGAAGCCGGTGCCGCCGTTGATGAGCACCACCTGGACTCCCTCGTCGGCAATCCAGTCGCTCACCTGGGCGCGGATGCGAAACAGGTTGTCGGGGCAGAGCGCCCGGTCGGCCAGCACGTGGCCAGTCTGGGTCAGGGCCTCGACCAGATAGTCCCCCGAGCTGTCATCGGCAGCGGTGCGACTGTCGGAAACCGTCAGGACGGCGATCTTGAGAGGGATGAATTCGCTGTGTTTGGGTGCCATTGGGGCCATTCCTGTCAATCATTGACCACGAGAGGATGAGGTGAACGCGCCGCACCGTGGTGCCAGCCATGAAAGGAGCCGGTGGGCGCCGCGTTGCCGGGAAGGGATTCTATCAAAAGATGTCTGGCTGGGGGGGCGTCATTGCCCATTAATCTCGAAGGCCGCCGGATCCCGGGGATCCGGCGGCCTTCCCATCAGAAGCCTGGCACCCCTTTCATGTCAGGCAGTTGGTGCGCAATCCCCTTGTGGCAGTCGATGCAGGTGTTGGCCCCGCTTGCCAGGTTGGTGGAGTGCATCTGGGCGGCCCGACGCCCTTGCAGGGAGAAGTCCATGTACTCGAAGTTGTGGCAGTTGCGGCACTCGCGCGAATCCGTCTCCTTCATCCGCTGCCACTCCCGCTCGGCCATCTCCCGCCGGTGGGATTCAAACTTCTCGCGGGTATCCACCTTGCCGGTGATCATGCCCCACAGCTCCTTGGAGGCCTGCACCTTGCGGATGATCTTGTAGGTCCATTCGTGGGGTACGTGGCAATCCGGGCAGCTGGCCCGCACGCCGGAGCGGTTGGCGTAGTGGATGGTGTCGCGGTACTCCACGAACACGTTGTCCTTCATCTCGTGGCAGCTGGTGCAGAAGGCCTCGGTGTTGGACGCTTCCATGGCGGTGTTGAACCCGCCCCAGAAGATGACGCCACCGAAGAAGCCCATCAGCAGGATGACCCAGAGGGCCGCCTTCGACGGTGACTTGAAGGTGGTCCACAGACGCTTCACAAAGCCGGGTAATTTCATCTATGGGTTCCTCAGTTCAGCGCTTCAACCGGTTTGAAGGTATTGTTCACCAGCGGCTTGGCATCCGCTTGCGGCACGTGGCACTGCAGACAGAAGTAGCGACGCGGAGAGACTTCGCCCAGGGTCATGCCGTCACGGGTCTCGAAGTGGGTGGGGCTTATCTTGGGGGCCTTCATGGCACTGGCGTTCTTGAAGCTGTGACAGGCCAGGCACTTGTTGACCTTGTTGTCCACTTCATAGTTGCGGGTGTCGTGGGGGATCAGCGGGGGCTGGTGCATGTACTGGCGATCGTAGAGGTCGCCATCCTTGCGAAAGTTCTTCATGGGGGCCGCGTCGGCATCCGTCACCAGATCCGTGCTTCCCCGCTCCGACTTGATGCCCCCCGTGCTGTTGGTGATCTCGGGGACGGCCGCCATCAAGGAACCCGCCATCAGGCAGGCCAGCATTGCTCCAATCAGCTTCTTCATTATGTGTTCTCCGACGTTTTCTCTGCCTTGACGGCAAAACCTACAGTGATTTCAAAAACTTGCTCCGCGCAGACATCGATGCAACGGCCGCAGTTGGTACACTCCTGAGCCGCAATCAAGGGCCCGTGACCACGCCTGGCACCGTGAACGGGGCCGCGCAGGATGGGACGCTCCGGGCAGACCGCATAACAATCCATGCAGTTGCTGCACCGCTCGCGCCCCGAGGCTGCAATCTTGATGAACCCGACCCGGTTGACCAGGGCATAGAAGGCCCCCACCGGACAGAGGTGGCCGCACCAGCCCCGCTCCACCACAAAAAGGTCGAACAGGAACAGCACCGCCAGCAGGCCCCAGCCCGCCCCCATGCCAAACAGCAGGCCCCGCAGGGTGAGCGACACCGGATTGACCAGCTCCCACACCAGCACGCCTGTGATGGCCGGCGCCACCAGCACCATGGCCAGCAGCCAGTAGCGGGTAGCGCGGTTGAACTGACCATTGCCCTTGAGCCCGAGCCGCCCCCTGAGCCAGGCGGCGACATCGGTGACCAGGTTGACTGGACAGACCCAGGAGCAGAACACCCGCCCCCCGACCAGCCAGTAACCCGCGAGCACCAGCCCGGCCCCGAGCCACAGGGTGGGGATGGGCCACTGGCCCGCCGCCACCGACTGCAACAGGGTCAGGGGATCCGTGAGGGGCACCGTCTCCAGCAGCAGGGAGCTGGAGAGGTTGCCCTTGAGGATCCAGATGCCCGCGAGCGGCCCCAGCAGGAACAGCCCCAGCACCCCGAACTGGCAAAGCCGGCGCAGCAGCAGGAAGCGGTGGGCACGCCACCACCCCAGCCTGGCCGTAGCCTCGGCCCCTGGATACCGACTCATAGACCCTCCGGTTTGCGGGTCGGCAGGGTGAGCCTGTCGCCGATGAGCGATTTGCCCGCCTTCGCCTTCTCTTCCCAGCCGAGCCGGTAGTGGTGACCCAGCTCCCCCTTGGCAAGCTGGCGAGGCACCACCTTGATGGCCGCCTCCTCCAGCACGCAGGCGTGCTCGCACTTGCCGCAGCCGGTGCAGAGATCGCTGTGCACCGTGGGCAGGAACATGGCGTGCTTGCCTGTGCGCGGGTTGTGCTGCAGCTCCAAGGTAATGGCCTTGTCGATGAGGGGGCAGACCCGGTAGCAAACGTCGCAGCGCAGCCCCAGGTAGTTGAGGCAGGTCTCGTGATCGATGAGCACCGCCACCCCCATCCGCGCCTGATCGATATCGGTCATGGCCCGATCCAGCGCCCCGCTCGGGCAGGCCGCCACGCAGGGGATGTCGTCACACATCTCGCACGGAACGGCGCGCGCCTTGAAGTAGGGGGTGCCGGTGGTCACGGGTTCAAACAGCCGGGCGAGCTTGAGGGTGTCGTAGGGGCATGCCTCGACGCAGAGCCCGCAGCGCACGCAGGCGCCGAGAAACTCGGCCTCGTCGAGGGCGGCCGGCGGGCGCAGCGCCTGGGCAGGCAAAGCCTGCACCTGCTGGCGCGCCACGCCGCCGAGCCCCACGCCAAGCAGGCCCACACCGCAGACCCCCTTGGCCATGTCGGCCAGAAACTGGCGCCGACTACGACTCATCTCGCGCTCCCCCGCCTCAGGCCTTCATGACCTTGACGGCGCACTTCTTGTAATCCGTCTCCTTGGAGAGCGGATCGGTGGCGTCCAGGGTCAGCTTGTTGACCAGCTGGCTCGCATCGAAGAAGGGCATGAACACCAGTCCCTTGGGCGGACGGTTGCGGCCGCGGGTCTCGACCCGGGTCTTCACCTCGCCCCGGCGGGAGGAGACGATCACCTCTTCACCACGGCGCACGCCACGGGCCTTGGCATCTTCCGGGTGCATGAACAGCACCGCATCCGGGAAGGCGCGATAGAGCTCGGGCACGCGACGGGTCATGGTGCCGGTGTGCCAGTGCTCCAGCACGCGACCGGTGGAGAGCCACATGTCGTACTCTTTGTCCGGAGCTTCGGCAGCCGGCTCATAGGGCAGCGCGAAGATCACCGCCTTGCCATCGGGCTTGCCGTAGAAGCGCACCCCCTCCCCCGCCTTCACGTAAGGGTCGAACCCTTCGCGATAGCGCCACAGGGTCTCCTTGCCGTCCACCACCGGCCAGCGCAGGCCACGGGCTTCGTGATACTGATCGAACGGCGCCAGGTCGTGGCCATGGCCGCGACCGAAGGAGGCGTACTCCTCGAACAGCCCCTTCTGGACGTAGAAACCAAAGTGCTCGGCCTCGTCGTTCAGGGCCCCCTTGCTCTGCTCTTTCGGGAACTGGTTCACCTGGCCGTTGGCATAGAGCACGTCGAACAGGGTCTTGCCCTTCACTTCCGGCATCTTGGCAATCAACTCAGCCGGCCACACCTCTTCCACGGTGAAGCGTTTGGAGAACTCCATCAGCTGCCACAGGTCGGACTTGGCCCCTTCCGGTGCCTTCACCTGCTGGTGCCAGAACTGGGTGCGACGTTCGGCGTTGCCATAGGCCCCCTCTTTCTCCACCCACATGGCGGTGGGCAGGATGAGGTCGGCCGCCTGGGCGGTCACGGTCGGATAAGGGTCGGAGACCACGATGAAGTTGGCCGGGTTGCGATAACCGGGCAGCGCCTCTTCGTTCATGTTCGGGCCGGCCTGCATGTTGTTGTTGCACATCACCCAGTAGGCGTTGAGCTTGCCATCCTTGAGCATGCGGTTTTGCAGCACGGCGTGGTAGCCCACCTGCTCCGGGATGGTGCCTTCCGGCAGCTTCCAGATCTTCTCGGCGATGGCGCGGTGTTTGGGATCCGTGACCACCATGTCCGCCGGCAGACGGTGGGCGAAGGTACCCACTTCACGGGCGGTACCACAGGCGGAGGGCTGGCCGGTCAGGGAGAAGGGGCCGGAGCCCGGCTGGGAGATCTTGCCGGTCAGCAGGTGGATGTTGTAGCAGAGGTTGTTGGCCCAGACGCCACGGGTGTGCTGGTTGAACCCCATGGTCCAGTAAGAGACCACCTTCTTGTCCGGATCCGCATAGATCTGGGCCAGCTTCTCGAGCTTGTCCTTGGGCACGCCGGAGAGCTTGGAGACGGACTCCAGATCGTAATCCGCCACGAACTTGGCGAAGTCGTCGAAGCTCATGGGGGTGGAGTCGCCGCTGTCCGGGTTCTTGGCCTTTTGCTGCAGCGGGTTGGTGGGACGCAGGCCGTAACCGATGTCGGTCACCCCTTTGCGGAACTGGGTGTGCTTGTTGACGAACTCCCAGTTCACCTTGTCGTTCTGGATGATGTAGTTGGCGATGTAGTTGAGGATCGCCAGATCGGTCTGGGGGGTGAACACCAGCCCGTTGTCCGCCAGCTCGAAGCTGCGGTGCTCGAAGGTGGAGAGCACGTGCACCTGCACATCCTGGTGGGACAGACGGCGATCGGAGATGCGCGACCAGAGGATGGGGTGCATCTCGGCCATGTTGGAGCCCCACAGCACGAAGGCGTCGGCCTGCTCGATGTCGTCGTAGCAGCCCATGGGTTCATCCATGCCGAAGGTACGCATGAAGCCCACTACCGCGGAGGCCATGCAGTGACGGGCATTGGGATCCAGGTTGTTGGAGCGCAGGCCTGCCTTCATCAGCTTGGCGGCGGCATAGCCTTCCCAGACGGTCCACTGGCCGGAGCCGAACATGCCGACGGCGGTCGGGCCCTTCTCTTTCAGGGTCGCCTTGAACTTCTCGGCCATGATGTCGAAGGCCTGATCCCAACTGATGGGGGCGAAGTTGCCGTTCTTGTCGAACTTGCCGTTCGTCATGCGCAGCATGGGCTGGGTCAGGCGATCCTCCCCGTACATGATCTTGGAGAGGAAGTAGCCCTTGATGCAGTTCAGGCCACGGTTGACCGGTGCATCGGGATCCCCCTGGGTCGCCACGACGCGGCCAGCCTGGGAGCCCACCAGCACGGAACAGCCGGTCCCGCAGAAGCGGCACGGTGCCTTGTCCCAGGTGATGGCGGTCTTGTCGGTACTGGTGATCAGGTTCGCCGCCAGAGTGGGGGCACTGACACCGGCCACGGCAGCGGCTGCCGCCACCGCATTGGCCTTCATAAAGTCGCGTCGACTCAGCTTCATGACATATCCTCGCATTGCTTAATCACATCAATGACAGCCATTGTGACGAGCCGCGCTGGCTCAGCTCCATGGCGCTTTATTCCTTTGCTCTGGGCTTTTCGTTCATCGAACGCAGACAACAGACCCGGCATCCCGTGTATTACCCGTGGCGGTCAGCGAACGACTCTTGCGCTTCTGCCACATGACGCCTTATTCCCCATCTTCGGCGTCCATTTCATCGAACTGGTGGTAGATCAGGGCCGCAGAGAGCACCCCGGGCAACCCCTGAATTGTGTCGATGGCCGCCATGATGGGGCGCTGGCTCGGCCCCTCCAAGGTCACCACCAGCTTGCCCTCCTCGCTGACGGCGTGGATCTCGGCCCCGTCCAGGGTCGCAATCCGCTCTGCCAGGGCGTGGCGCAGATCGGGCTGGGTCAGCACCACCAGGCTGGATACATGGAACTCTTCTCGCGTCATATCACCGTTTTCCAACTTGTTCGTCTCTTGGGTCATCGCGAAGCCTCGCCACGAGACAGACCGATGCTGATACTGCCCACTGGGCAATCCGCTACGCAGGCCCCGCAGCCGTTGCACGACTCGGCATGGATGCCGGGGGTGGGTACGCGCCCCAGCCGGGGGGAAAAGCGGATTGCCTGCTGCTCGCAGCTGTCCTGACAGCGCTGGCAGAACACCTGGGCAGTGGCCAGACAGCCCGCCTCGATATGGGCCACATACTCCCAGGGTGTCTGGGTTGTCGGCCTGAACACCGGCGCCTGGCAGGCGCTCACACACTCGGTGCAGAAGGTGCACTCGCCGCGGTGAAAATCCACCGTGGGGAAGCCCCCGTCTCCCTTGATCAGGATCTGCTCCGGACAGGCCGCCAGACAGTCGCCGCAGCGGGTACAGCCGGCCACGAACTCGTCCCAGGAGACGGACCAGGGCAACTGGATCCCAGCCTTGGGGGCGCTCAGGCGTCCCCGAAACAGGCCTCTGCGTGACAAGTTGACCCCGTCGGTCATATCGACTCCTCTTTTCGGGGACGAATGCCCCCGCGCGGATCCCGTGACTGGCATTTTCAATGCCAATTATAAGCGTGGGTGTATATTGCGGCCCTGACAAGTCAGGGGATATACCACCAGGGAGATAAACAGGGGGGATTCTTGCGCTGGATCAAACCCTTGGCGTAATTAGACACAGCAGGGGCAAGGTAAATTACCCCTATGTGAGGATTGATAATTAATCGAAGGTTATTTGAGGTGCACGGCGGCTGTCAGCCGCCGATGGAGGCCAGGTGGGGGGTCATGCCTGCATTGCCTTCATGGAGGCGATGGGTGGCGGCCTTGCCGGTCAGCGCCTGGCGAATACGCCATTGCAGCGCCTCCTGCTGGCTGTCATCGGTGAGCAGATCCCGCAGTTCCACCCCGTTGTCGCCAAAGAGACACAGGTGCAGCTTGCCCTTGGAGGAGACCCGCAGCCGGTTGCAACCGGCGCAAAAATCCTTGCTGTAGGGCATGATGAGCCCCACCCCGCCCCTCGAGTCCGGATGCGTGAACACCTGGGCAGGGCCATCATCCAGGCCGCGCAGCTGCTGCACCCAGCCGCTCTCTTGCAGGCGCTGCTTGATGAGTTCACCGCTGGTATGGTGATCGCGAAACAGGGCGTCCATCTCGCCGGTCTGCATCAGTTCGATGAAACGCAGCTCGATGGGTTTGTCGCGGATCCAGGCGAGGAATGTCTCGAGCTGATGATCATTGAGCCCCTTGAGCAGCACGGCGTTGATCTTGACCGACCGAAAACCGGCACTCAGGGCGGCGTCTATCCCCGCCATCACCTCCGCCAGCTTGTTCTCGCCGGTGATCTGGTGGAACTGACGGGGATCCAGGCTGTCGACGCTGACGTTCAGGGCCGTCAGCCCCGCATCGAACCACTCGCGGGCACGCTCCTTGAGCCGATACCCGTTGGTGGTCATGGCCACCTTCTCGATGCCGGGAGTATTGGCCACGGTCTCGATGATGGCCGTGAAGTCGCGGCGTAGGGAGGGCTCGCCTCCAGTCAGACGCACCTTGCGCGTCCCCATGGCCGCAAACCCGGAGACGACGCGACGGATCTCCTCCAGGGAGAGGAAGGACTGGCGCCCCTCACCATCTCCTTTCGGCGGGTGATAGCCGTCCGGCAGACAGTAGGTACAGCGGAAATTGCAGACGTCGGTGACCGACAGACGCAAATAGTAAAAGCGACGGGAAAAACCATCTTCAAGTGGCAACATAAACACCTTTCCAAATACGGGAGGCCAGGGCATTTCTTTCCTGACCCTTTCAGCTCGAACATCGGCTGACGGCGATCTCCCCCTATCTCAATGACTTAGGCAAAATCGCTCGGAGTTCATCTAGTTTTTCGATGCTAGCACAACTTGGAGTACACTCCCATGCTACTTTGTGGGGTCTTTGTGGGTGAAAAGGGAGCCGGTCGGCATGGGAAAATGGTTCAGAGTGCAGTCGGTCAGCAGCGCCATCGGTCGCTCCATGGTGCTGATCCTGTTCATGGCCAGCCTGATCGCCGTGGTGGCCATGGTCACCCTCTTCTATTCGGTTCCCGATGCCAAGGCCATCAATCTGTCGGGATCTCTGCGCATGCAGGCCTACCGCATGGCCTATGAAATCGAGAAGGATCAGGTCGTCCTCGGCCGGCTCGCCCAGTTTGAACAGACCCTTCATGCCCCCGAGCTGCAGGAGACCCAGCGCTGGATCACGCCCGCCTCCCTGCGCCGCACCTATGGTGAAGTCCTCTTGCAATGGCAAGTGATGCGCGAACACATCGAGAATGCCACTCCCAGCCGTTATACCGATAATACGGAACAGTTCGTCGCCGCCATCGATGACTTCGTCAACCAGATGCAGTACCACGTGGAGTTCAAGGTGCGCATGCTGGCCCTGGCCGAGGGGCTAGGGCTGCTCGCCATCATCACCATCGCCTGGTGCACGGTGCGCTTCACCCGCCAGCAGGTGGTGGCGCCCCTCAATCAGCTGGTCTATTGCGCACGCCAGATCCAGCGTCAGGAGTTCGATCTCACCCTGCCCCCCCACTGTGAGAACGAGCTGGGAGAGCTGTCGGGAGCGTTCGCGACCATGGCCGACGAGCTTGGCAAACTCTACCGGGAGCTGGAGAGCAAGGTGGAGGAGAAAACGGCCAAGCTGCAACAGGCCAACGACACCCTCTCCTTCCTCTATTCCACCGCCCAGAAACTGCACGCGGCGCCCCTCAGCCGCCGCACCCTGCAAAAGCTGCTGGAGCGGGCCGCCGCCCACCAGCACATCGAGTACATCCGCCTCACCCGCTTCGAGCACAATGCGATGCCGGTCTACATCACAGGTCGCAAGGGGTGGCCGGGGGATCTGGACGCCGTGGTGAGCTTCTACCTGCAGATGGATGACGAGGAGTACGGCCGGCTCGACATGATAAGCGACCACCCCATCGACGAGCGGCTGATGAAGAACTTCTCCATGTTGCTGGCCCAGGTGCTGCACAAGGATCAGACCCTACTGCAGCACCAGCGCCTGCTGCTGATGGAAGAGCGCGCCGTCATCGCCCGTGAACTGCACGACTCCCTCGCCCAGGCCCTCTCTTACCTGAAGATCCAGGCCACGCTGCTCAAGCGCTCCTTCGCCAAGGGGGACAGGGCCAAGACCGAGGCAGCCATGGAGCAGATCGACGAGGGACTCAGCAATGCCTATACCCAGTTGCGCGAACTGCTCGGCACCTTCCGCCTCAGCATCGGCGATGCCAACCTGGGTGAAGCCATCGCGGTCATGCTCGAGCAGCTCAAACCCCAGACGCACGCCGACATCAGGCTCCAGTACGGACTGACGGACACCGACCTTGAAGCGGGGCAGCACATCCACATCCTGCAGCTGATCCGTGAGGCAGTGCTCAATGCCATCAAGCATGCCAGCGCGCGGCACATTGACGTTAGCTGTGAGACCCTGGCTGATGGTAACATCCAGGTTCAGATTGCAGACGATGGTGTTGGAATAAGGGGCGCAAGCTCGGCGGTGAATCACTACGGTCTCAGCATCATGAATGAACGCGCCAGCAAATTGCGCGGCCAGTTGACCATCAGTGAACCGCCCTCCGGGGGCACCCGCATACACCTGACCTTTCCCACCAGCCTAACAAGAGACGCCTGATGGACGAGATGAAATACAGTGTTCTGGTCGTGGATGACCACCCCCTGATGCGCAAGGGAATTGTGCAACTGCTGGAGTTGGAAGATAACATCGACGTGGTTGGCGAGGCCTCCAACGGCACCGACGCCGTGGCCATGGCCAAAGAGTCCGAACCGGACCTTATCCTGCTCGACCTCAACATGAAGGGGTTGTCAGGTCTCGATACCCTCAAGGCGCTGCGGGCCGAAGAGGTGACTTCCCGCGTGGTGATCCTGACCGTCTCTGACGCCCGCCAGGATGTGGTTGCCCTGCTCAAGGCAGGCGCGGACGGCTATCTGCTCAAGGACACCGAGCCTGACATGCTGCTGGCCCAGCTGGCTGACGTGATGACCGGCAAGCAGATCCTGAGCGAGCCGCTACGTCCCTATCTCGAGAACATCTACGAGCTGGACCACCTGCAGCAGAAGCTGGAGAGCCTGACCCGACGCGAGATGCAGATCATGCGTGAAATCGCCAAGGGGTTGTCCAACAAGCAGGTCGCCTCCGTGCTCCATATCTCCGAGGGAACCGTCAAGGTCCACGTCAAGAGCCTGCTGAAAAAGCTCGAGGCCCAAAGCCGCGTCGAAGCAGCCGTCATGTACCTGGAACAGCGCAACTGAGGTCCCGGCCTCCTGCCAGCAAGGGGTCACCATCCGTGCCTCCTTGCTGGCCCCCTCTTCTTTTCCCCAAATGGCGCGGAACCCGGTGCTCTATTGAGTAGATGGATTATTATTTTCATGGCATCGCACGGGAAGGAAACATCGACATGACCTTTGAGCAGATAGAGCTGGTCCAGAAAGCCTGGGGCAGGGTGAGCGCCCTGAACAACAGCTATGTCCAGGAGGTTTATGAAGAGCTGTTCAGATTGTCCCCCGAACTCAGGGCCCTCTTTCCCCCACATCAGGAGCTGCCCGTTGCCAAGGTGTCGGACACCCTGAACACCGTCATCACCAGCCTCTCCCAACTGGATGCACTGGGTTTCATCATTCGCGATCTCGGCAGGCGTCACCAGCGATTCAACGTTCAACCCCACCAGTTTGCACTGCTCAAACAGGCGCTGACCCAGGTGCTGGCACGGCGTCTCGGCAGTGGTTTTACCCCGGCACTGGCACAGGCCTGGTCAGATGTATGACGAGATAGCCGCACTGATGCTGGACGGCATGACACAGCACACAGAATTCACCACCTGATCCCCTGGCCTTTGCCCCCAATCGCTGAATGGGTCTGTAACAGGCATTTTGCATGAATCAAATTTGCAATATGCGAAAATAGACTCATTCTGCACACAGGGTATGTTCGGCGCCCTTACACCTCACCTGAATCCCTTTCGCACTGCCTTGCCTGCATTCGCGACATCAAATCACAATAGATTGATTTTAAATGGATATTAAAAATAACCACGGGAAATGACTCACCCCTTCGCCACGCCACCTCTCTCTGGCACGGTCACTGCATTGTCACATTCAGCAATGACTGATTAGGAGGATGGAACATGAAACTTCAACAACTGGCACTGTTCCCCTTGCCGTCCCACATTCTGCCCGGTGGCAAGCTCCCCCTTCGCCTGTTCGAGCCGCGCCACCTGCAGATGCTCAAGGAGTCCTTCCTCGAGGATCGTGGCTTTGGCATCGTGATGGAAGAGACCACCAGCACGGGCACCTGCGGACGGATTCTCCCGGTCGGAACCCGCGTCAAGGTGACTGATTTTTATACCCTCAACGACGGTTTGCTCGGGGTCACCGTGCTCGGCCTTGAACGCTTCTGCATCCACGAGATGGAAACGGATAGCGTAGGCCTCAGGCACGCCCAGGTCGAGCCGTTGCCCAACTGGCCGAGTGCGGATTCTGATGTCAGCGACAACCAGCTGGTCAGCCGATTGAGAGAGGTCTTTGCACAATACCCGGAACTGGATGAGCTCTACCCGGACAAGCAGTTCGACGATGCAGCCTGGCTCTGCCAACGCTGGCTCGAGATCCTGCCCATGCCGATCTATGAAAAACAGATGTTGATTGCCAAACAGAACAGTGAAGCGGCGCGCCAGTTCTTGCGCCGACTGATCGCACAGTGAGTCAAAGAGTGAGTCAACGGTTGGTTTGCAAAACGCGAATTCTCGGCACTGCATTCTTATAATGAAAAAATGAGAATTGCATTTTGCAATCACGGTAGCGATAAATAACACACAATTCAGCTACAGGCCGCAAATAACAGGTTTTGAAAAGTTGGCACGACTTTTTCATATAAAACCGTACAACCCGATTTATCCCGTGCTCTCTTCAGTATTTGCTGAAGAATTGGTCAACCACCAGGTTGACCATTTTTTTTACCCAAAATCGGCCGACATCACCTGCAATGGCGGAGCAGGCAGCTTCGCAGTCTGGCAAGACTGATGGGTTTGGCCAGAAAATCGTTCATGCCCTGGGCAAGGCAGCGGGCCCTGTCCTCCATCATGGCATTGGCCGTCAACGCGACGATGGGCACCTCGCACCCCATGTCCCGCAGGCGCCGGGTCGCCTCCAGCCCATCCATCTGCGGCATCCGCATATCCATCAGGACAAGGTCCGGCTGCTGCTTCGCCACCTGTGCCAAGGCCTCCAGACCATTGCCTGCCAGCCTCACCCTGCACACCAGCTTCTGCAGCATCAGGGATACCACCAGCTGATTGACCGGACTGTCTTCCACCACCAGCACATCCAGCTCCAGTCTGGCGCACTCTTCACTGCTGGGGGCGGCGGCCGGAGCACAGGGAGAGGCCATCCCGGGCAGCTCGAACCAGAAGCAGCTTCCCAGCCCAGGCGTGCTCTGCACGCAAATATCTCCCCCCATCAGCTGCACCAGCCGCCTGCAGATGGCCAGTCCGAGCCCCGAGCCGGAGAAGCGGCGGGTTGCCGAACTGTCGACCTGATAGAAGGGTTCGAACAGCAACGCCTGATCCTCGGTGGAGATGCCGATCCCCGTGTCGCTGACCATGACCCCCAGCTTTTCCTCCTCCCAGGTCAACGCCAGACGCACGCTGCCGACGGAGGTGAACTTCACGGCATTGCCAAGCAGGTTGCCTATCACCTGGGAGAGGCGGACGGCATCCCCTTGAAGGCGTTCAGGGAGCGTCTCATCCAGATGCCAATGCAGTGTGATTCCCTTAGCACTGACTTGTGCCTGCAAGGGCTCCACCAGGGCACGGCACAGCTCGGCTGGCTGAAAGGGTTCACAGTGCAGCGTCAGGGTATGTGACTCTATTTTCGAGAAATCGAGCACGTCGTCGATGATGGTCTGCAACAGATGCGCAGAGTGGGTGGCATGACCGATGAGGGTCTGTTGCGGAGTGTCGAGTCGGCCGTGCTGCAGCAGATCCAGCATCCCCAGCACGGCGTTCATGGGAGAGCGGATCTCGTGGGTCATCATGGCGAGGAACTGGGATTTGGCACGGTTGGCCGTCTCGGCATCGTCCCGCGCCCGCGCCAGCTCCTGCTCGCGGCGGATCTGGCTGCCTATCTCCCGCGCCGTGCCCCGATAGCCGAGGAAGCGGCCACCGGCATCATGGCAAGGCTCCGCATTGATCTCCATCCAGCAAGGCCCGCCCGCCAGCATCACCTGGGCCCGCATTCCCCGCACCGGCAGATGGTGGGCGATCAGGTGCCGATAGTGGCTCCAGGCCGGGTCCTGCTTGTCGTGGGCAAAATCATAGAGGCTTCTCCCCGTCTGGCGGGCCAGCACTTCCCCCTGATAGCCAGGGGCAGAGACATAGCTGAGCCTGTGCTGGGGATCGGTCTCCCAGAACCAGTCAGAGGCCATGGCGGCAAAACTGCGAAAACGCTGTTCGCTGGCCTGCAGGGCCAGGGTCTTGAGGTCAACCTGTTCTTGCAGGCGAGCCCGATAGGCGATGTTGACCAGAGCCTGGGAGATGAGCGGGCGACAACGCTGCATCGCCGCCTTGCTCTTGAGATCGAAGGTGCCCGCCACGCTGTGCCGGCAGATGAGCACACCGGAAAACCCCGGTCCCTGCAAGCCTGTCATCATGACGCTGGCCCAGCCCGGCGCCCCTGCCAGCGGCGCCAGCTCAGGCAGTTGGGCGGGATCATAGATGACCAGGGTCTCCCCCTCGATGGCCCTGGAGAAGAGCGGTGTCAGCGACCAGGTCCGGCCCACCTCGTCCGGCTGGGTGCTCAGATGGGTGCTGCCCCTCACGGCCTCCCAGGCGACCACGTCCGCCTGTTCGAATCCGATAAAGGGCTTGAGAGCAAGAATGAGACTCTCCAGTACCTGCTCCAGACTCTGGGCCTGTGCCAGGGTCGCCACCCCGCACAGCAGGGCTTGGGACTCCTCCCGATATCTGGCCTCCCGCTCCCGGCAACGCATCAGCTCCACCAGCGTGGTTTGCAGTTTGTCACCCAGGGTTTCGAGTTCGCTATTGCCTATCATCTTGAATCCAGCACAGTGTCAGCTCTCGAGGAAGATTACGCTCGACACCATGAGGTTGCCGTGTGCCAGCTCACCATGGGGTAATCGTCCCTGTTCACCGAAGGTAAAGGGCGTGATGAAGGGGATCTCACCCAGCCTCTGACTGAATTGACTGACGATGTCCCCCAGCCTGTCCCCCAGTGCCAGCCGACAACCGGCACAAAACACCACCAGGGCGCCAAAGGGGCGCATATTGCTCGCCATGCCATATTCAGGCTCGATATTCACCGCATTCAGGCTGCGCTGCAACAACCCTTCCTGGCTGCTGTACATGAGCAGCAGCCGCTCTCCCAGTCGGGTTTCGGTAAAGAGGCGCAGCCCCTCCCGCGCCGTCACCGCCTCGGGATGGGAGAGCTTGTAGTAGGGCAGGTCATCGAGCATGCCGACCTGACGGGCCAGTGGCGAGAGCGTCGTCTCCCTGAGGATGGGACCCACTGGCCAGGGCGTCGCACGCTCGGTCCAGCGACCATAGACCCGGGCCGCCGGCTCGTGATCGATGGTCAGCACCTCCCGCCCGTCTATCCCGGTAATGATGCCGCGACACTCGGTGGGTACATAGCCTGAATGAAACTGGAACGCCAGTTGGCAATCGGGGTAAAGCACCGCCAACACGCACCCTTGTGATCCCTCCCCTTCGTCCCAGCACAGCTGCCACTGCCCGGCCACGCCGTCGTCTGCCGCCGACCCGCCGACGACGGGAACGGTCGCGCCAAACTCGGCGTCGATCCCCGCGAGCACAACCTCCTCCAGCCCCGGGCTGGTGTGCAGCAACACGAGCTGCGGCAGCTCTCCCGGTCGGCCACCATCGGCGATGGCGCGGCGCAGCAATGCCCGCACATCCGGTTGATCCCCCATCTGGCCAGCCACGCCATAGGCCCCCTTGTCATCATAAAGGGCGGCGACCGACAGGCTCCAGCCATGCCGACCATGATGGCCATCCTGGGTCAGGATACCGCCGCAGGAGCTGCAACCGATCAGCCGGGTATCGGGAAAACGTGCCTTGAGCGCACGGCGCAGTTCCGCCGCCTCGTGTGCTTGGGTAAAATAGACCAGCAACAGCGATGGAACATGGGATGACTGGGCATGCAACCGCTCTGTAACTTGTTGGGCGGCCAGTGGGGTCGTCTCGGCAAGCGAGTGAGCCGTCAGGAAGTTCAACATCGTCTCCTAGGGGTACGGGATGCTGGCATCAAGCAAAAATCATACCCTTATCAAACAATTACCTGGCCATGGAGACTAGAATGGTGCTCACTGGCATCCCACGGGATCACTGCATGTGGCAAAAAAATATCAATGACTTCGACCGGGTCGTCGCCATCGGCGGCGGGCACGGTATGGGCCGGGTGCTCTCTTCCCTGTCGTTCTTGGGATCCCGGCTGACGGGCATCGTCACCACCACGGATGATGGCGGCTCCACCGGACGCCTGCGCAAAAGCCAGGAGTGCATCGCCTGGGGGGATCTGCGCAACTGCCTCAACCAGCTGGTGACCACCCCCAGCATCGGTAGCCAGCTGTTCGAGCACCGCTTTACCGGCCGCGGCGAGCTGGCGGGCCACAACCTCGGCAACCTGATGCTGCTGGCCCTCGACAACCTCTGCGTGCGCCCCCTGGATGCCATCCGGCTCATCAGCGACATGCTGGAAATTGAACCCAATCTGCTGCCCATGTCCGAGCATCCCACCGATCTGTGCGCCCACACCGTCTGTGGCGATCAGATCCTGGGAGAGGTCTCCATCGATCAGCTCACCACGCCGCCACGGGCCCTGAGCCTGAAACCGGTCGTGCCCGCCACGCGCGAAGCAGTCGAGGCGCTGAGCCAGGCCGACATGATCATCCTGGGGCCGGGCAGCTTCCTCACCTCCATCATGCCTCCTCTGCTGCTGCGCGAAATTGCGGAGGCGATCCGCAGCAGCCGCGCCATCGTCGTGTTCATCAGCAATCTGGTGGACGAAGAGGGTCCGGCAGGCCAGTTGTCACTGTCCAGTCAACATCGTTGGCTGGAAGAGCGGATAGGCAGCGGCCGGATCGATGCCATTCTGGCTCCCGAGGGCCCCCAGGTACCCGAGCTGCAGCACTGCCTCGTTCGGGCCGAGCTGGGTGAAGCGGCCCTCCCCCACCGCCACGACCGCCTCAAGCTGCGGCTGGCACTCGACACCGTGATCCTGAGCAGGCTTGGCGAGCGCGACATGGCGGGCTGATGCCCTTCTGGATCAGTGAAACTGGGCCAGATGGGTGAAGACCTGGGGCAGGGAGTGCTCCAGCTCAGCCAGCAGTCTGCCGGCCTCTTGCTCATCTTCCCGGCGACAGGCGGACTCCAGATCCATCACCTGCTGATAGCTGGGTTTGGCGCCATAGCTGCCACAGGACGATTTCATGCTGTGGGCAAGACGCGCCAGGGCTGACCAGTCCCGCTGCTCAAAAAGCGGTCTTAATTGGGCCAACTGCTCGCCTACCTCTTCGACAAACACCGAGATGACGACCGGCATCATCTCGTGACCGATATCATCTGCCAGTTGTCGCAGCACTTTCTGATCCAGCCACTCCATCTTCTCTTCCCTATGATGGTATTCAAACAGACCACAATATAGCGGACCCACAGCCCCGCTGTCACCCGTCCTTCGGGCATGCCCGTATCGCTCCGGATGCTCTTGCGACACCAGAATGTGAGCAGCTTCAAGTTATCGGTATGTCAGTCAGAATGGAGAGAGATAAAGGTTGTCACAAAATTAACATTAAAGTAACAATGCAACCCATGAGAATGATGCGGCTCAGCAACACCTCTCTCATCCCTTTTTGCCTGTATGGCTGCTGCGAAGAACCAGGGTAGACATCTGCCCTGGTATTTTTTTATTTCTGGTTCAACAAGTTGGCTGCATTGCCATATTCCAGCTCACCCAGCCTGAACAGGCAGAACTCCCCGGGCACCATCTTCACCCAATTCTCGTTGCCGGTGAGCGGCCGGGTGGCGATCAGGGTCACCACATCGTTCGGCGTCGTTTCACTCTGAAAGTCGATGGCCACATCCTCATCCAGCAGACGGGCTTCGCCAAAGGGAGCCCTGCGCGTCAACCAGTAAAGGTTGTTGCTGCAATAGGTCATCACGAACTCTCCGTCCGACAGCAGCATGTTGAACACCCCGAGCCCGCGCAGCTCGTCGCACAGGGTCGCGAGGTAACGGAACATGGCGGGGAAATTTGCCGGCCGTTTGGGGTACTTGTGCTCCAGCCTGTCGAGCAGCCAGCAGAAGGCGTGCTCGCTGTCGGTGTCGCCTACCGGGCGGTGCCGCCCCGTGGGCAGCCTCTTGTAACCGGTCAACTGGCCATTGTGGGCAAAGGTCCAGTAACGGCCCCACAGTTCTCGGGTAAATGGGTGGGTGTTTTCCAGGGAGACACACCCCCGGTTCGCCTGCCGGATATGGCTGACCACGGCACGGCTCTTGATGGGCAGTGCCTGGACCAGCTTGGCGATGGGAGACTGGGCACTGGGTTCGGGATCCTTGAAGGTGCGAAAACCCCGCCCCTCATAGAAGGTGATCCCCCAGCCATCCTTGTGGGGACCGGTCTTGCCGCCCCGCAGCATCAGCCCGGTAAAGCTGAAGCAGATGTCGGTCGGCACATTGGCACTCATGCCGAGCAGTTCGCACATATACCATCCACTCCCTGAATGTCTTGACTCTGGTTTCGTCAATCAACCGTCACGGCTGGACGAGAGGGCCGGAATGGTCTCCCATCCCCCCCTCTCAATCCCGGATCGTTGATTACTTGGCCATCTCTTTTTCAACCAGCTGGATCAGGATGTGGATCACCTTGATGTGCACTTCCTGGATACGGTCGGCATAACCGAAGTGCGGCACACGGATCTCCACATCGGCCAGACCAGCCATCTTGCCGCCGTCCTTGCCGGTCAGGGCAATCACCTTCATCCCTTTGGCACGGGCCGCCTCGATGGCTTTGAGGATGTTGCCGGAGTTGCCGCTGGTGGAGATGCCGAGCAGCACGTCACCACGACGGCCGACGGCCTCCACATAGCGAGAGAAGACATAGTCATAGCCAAAGTCGTTGGAGACGCAGGAGAGGTGGCTGGGATCGGAGATGGCGATGCCGGCATAGCCTGGGCGGTTCTCGCGGTACCGACCGGTCAGCTCCTCGGCAAAGTGCATGGCATCGCAGTGGGAGCCGCCGTTGCCGCAGGAGAGTACCTTGCCTTCCTGCTTGAAGGAGTCGGCGAGCAGCCTGGCCGCCGCCTCGATGTTTTTCAGATTTTGCTCATCTGCCAGGAACGCCTGAAGCACGCTGGCAGCCTCGGTCAACTCGTTGCGGATCAGTTCTTGGTACATGGTTCTTGAAATCTCGTCGTCCAACATAGGGTGGCGGCATTGTCGCACAAGCCAGTCCAATCGTCGCCCCCCGCCCGCCAAGATGGGGCGGGCAGCACGTTATGCCGATCACAGAGCCAAGGTAACGGGCTTGTAAACAGCTTGATAAGTTTGTGCGTATGAATTACAACAGGGGCCACATCCAACAGGTCAGACCTCTGGATCAGTTAACGCCAATTTCCCAACCTCGGCAATTCATGCAAGGAGCAAACAATGACGACGACCCTCACTCTGCTCGGGGTGATCCTGGTGATCGGCGCCATGGCCTATCGCCGTGCGTCCCTGTTCACCGCCACGCTTGCCACGGCCGCCGCCCTGGTCGCCGGCACCTTCTATGGCCATGTGCCCCTGCTGGTGTGGGCGCTGTTCGCGGTGATAGCCCTGCCCCTCAATCTGGTGGAGTTTCGCCGCAACCAGCTGACCAAGCCGCTGTTCAAGATCTACAAGTCCATCATGCCGGAGATGTCCCGAACCGAGAAGGAAGCCATCGAAGCGGGGACGACCTGGTGGGAAGCGGATCTGTTTGCCGGCAACCCGGACTGGAAGAAGCTGCACGCCATTCCGGTCAGCACGCTGTCTGCCGAAGAGCAGGCCTTCATGGACGGTCCGGTTGAAGAAGTGTGCCGCATGGTCAACGACTGGGAAGTGACCCACGAGCGTGCCGATCTCTCTCCCGAGGTGTGGCAATACCTGAAGGACAACAAGTTCTTCGCCATGATCATCAAGAAGAAATATGGCGGGCTGGAGTTCTCCGCCTACGCCCAGTCCTGCGTGCTGCAAAAGCTGTGCGGCGCCAGCGCCGTGCTCGCCTCCACCGTCGGCGTGCCCAACTCCTTAGGGCCGGGTGAGCTGCTGCAACACTACGGTACTGACGAGCAGAAGGATTACTACCTGCCCCGTCTGGCTGTCGGCAAGGAGATCCCCTGTTTCGCCCTGACCAGTCCGGAAGCGGGTTCTGATGCGGGCTCGATTCCCGACTTCGGCATCGTCTGCAAAGGCGAGTGGGAAGGGGAAGAGGTGCTCGGCATGCGCCTGACCTGGAACAAGCGCTACATTACCCTGGCTCCCATCGCCACCGTACTCGGCCTCGCCTTCAAGCTGCGTGACCCTGACCACCTGCTGGGTGAGGAAGAAGAGCTCGGCATCACCTGCGCCCTCATTCCGACCCACATCAAGGGAGTCGATATCGGTCGTCGCCACTTCCCGCTCAACGTGCCGTTCCAGAACGGCCCGACCCACGGCCAAGACGTGTTTGTACCGCTCGACTTCATCATCGGCGGTCCGGCTATGGCCGGTCAGGGCTGGCGTATGCTGGTGGAGTGTCTCTCCGTCGGTCGCGGCATCACCCTGCCTTCCAACAGCACGGGCGGCGTCAAGATGCTGGCCCTGGCCACCGGTGCCTACAGCCGCATCCGTCGCCAGTTCAAGCTGCCGATTGGCAAGATGGAAGGGATTGAAGAGCCGCTGGCACGCCTGGGTGGCAACGCCTACATCATGGGCGCCGCCGCCAAACTGACGGTCACCGGCATCGATCTCGGTGAAAAACCCTCGGTCATCTCCGCCATCGTCAAGTACCACCTCACCGACCGCGCCCAGAAGTGCATCATCGATGCAATGGACATCCATGGCGGCAAGGCCATCTGCATGGGGCCGAACAACTATCTGGCCCGTGGTTATCAGGGTGCGCCCATCGCCGTGACCGTCGAAGGAGCCAATATCCTGACCCGCAGCATGATCATTTACGGTCAGGGAGCCATCCGTTGCCACCCCTACGTGTTGCCGGAGATGCTGGCCGCCAGCCACCCCGACAAAGAGCAGGCGCTGAAAGATTTCGACAAGGCGATGTTCAGCCACGTGGGCTTTGCCATCAGCAACCTGGTGCGCAGCTTCTGGCTGGGGCTGACCGGTGCCCGCTTCGCCGCCGCGCCCTACAAGGATCAGACCAAGGGCTACTATCAGCAGCTCTCTCGCCTCTCCGCCAACCTGGCCTTCCTGTCAGACATGGCGATGGGCACCCTGGGTGGCGAGCTCAAGCGCAAGGAGCGGGTCTCTGCCCGCCTTGGCGATGTGCTGAGCCAGCTCTATCTGGCCTCCAGCGCCCTCAAGCGCTATCAGGATGAAGGACGCCAGCAGGCCGACCTGCCGCTGCTGCACTGGGCACTGCAAGACGCCCTGTTCAAGGCTCAGGAAGCGATCGACGAGTTGCTGCGCAACTTCCCGAATCGCTGGATTGGTCTGGCCCTGCGCGCCATCGTGCTACCCCTTGGTCGCGACCTGAAGCGTCCCTCCGACAAGCTCGACAGCCAGGTAGCCCGCCTGCTCCAGGTGCCAAGTGCCACTCGCAGCCGTCTGGCCGAGGGCCAATATCTGACGCGCGAGGAGGGCAACCCCTTCGGGCTGCTGGAACAGGCGCTGGACGATGTGCTGACCGCAGAGCCGCTGTTTGACAAGGTGTGCAAAGCCGAAGGGAGCAAACGCCCCTTCACCCAGCTCGACAAGGTGGCAGAGGCGGGCCTGAGCCTCGGTGTCATCAACCAGGCCGAAGCGGACCTGCTGCGGCGCGCCGAGGAGAGTCGCCTTCGCACCATCAACGTCGATGACTTCGATCCCGTCGACCTGGTGGCCAACAAGGCACTGTTTGAAGCCTCCGCCTATCACAGGGCAGCTTGATGCCTCTGATGCCAGAACGCCTCCCTTGTGGAGGCGTTTTTCATGAAAGGGCTGGTGGATGGCATCCGATACGAAGAAAGAGAAACCGACTGGATCATATTTTGGATATCAATCCGTTTCCTATATTGAATGAAGCGGTTAAGGTAAGCACAGGATCACACACAGGATTGCATAATGGATGATCAAATCCTGATTATTGATGATGAAGATCTTCCCCAATCAGCACCGCGTCCCGCCGGCTGGAAGGTGATGATAGTGGACGATGAACCCGAAGTGCATCGCATCACCAAAATCACCCTGAACAAGTTTGAATTCGACGGCAAGCCGATCGATTTTCTGCACGCCTACTCTGCGGCTGAAGCCAAAGCCTTGCTCGCCCTCACCCCGGATGTCGCCCTGCTGCTGCTCGACGTCGTCATGGAGGTCGATCATGCTGGTCTCGAGGTGGTCAAGTTCGTGCGTGACGAGCTGCAAAACAAGATGGTACGCATCGTGCTGCGAACCGGTCAGCCCGGCCAGGCCCCGGAAGATGACGTGGTGACCAACTACGACATCAACGACTACAAGGACAAGACCGAACTTACCTCCCAGAAACTGCGCACCCTGTTGCGCGCCAGCCTGCGTTCTTATCGGGACATCCGAACCCTTGAGAGCAATCGACAGGGGCTGGAGAAGGTCATCGAGGCGTCCAAGGGGATCTTCGAGCAGCGTGCCCTGCGCCAGTTCGTCGAAGGAGCCCAGACCCAGCTCAGCGCCCTGCTCAATCTGGAAGAGTCCCAGATTTACGATGTGAAGCACCTGGCGTATGAGGTGCGGGATCAGGTGCTCGAGCCTCTGCTCAGCGATGGTCCCATGCTGCGCCTCGTCGATGCGCCGGAAATACTGCGCTGTGCCATGGCCAAGGGAGCCAATGTCTACGATGGCAACCAGATGGTGCTCTATTGCCAGAATGCCCGTCACCACCTGCTGTTCCACATCGAGACCACTCGCCCGCTCAGCCAGATGGATACCGGGCTGCTGAGCCTGTTCACCGAAAACATCATAGTGGCGCTGGAGAATATCCGGCTCAACGAGGTGATCGGTGACAACCAGCGAGAGATCATCTATCGCATCGGCGAGCTGGTGGAGAGCCGCTCGAAGGAGTCTGGCTTGCACGTCAAGCGGGTGGCCCTCTACACCGAATTGTTCTGCAAGCTGCTCGGCATGAATGAGGACAGGTGCGAGCTCATCAAGCGTGCCTCTCCCCTGCACGACATCGGCAAGGTGGGGATCCCGGACGCCATCTTGCACAAACCGGGCAAACTCACTCCCGAGGAGTGGGAGATCATGAAAACCCACGCCCAGCTTGGGCAGGACATGCTCTCCGGCAGTGACCTGGCCCTGTTCCAGATAGGCGCCACCATCGCGGGCAACCATCACGAGAAGTGGAATGGCAGCGGCTATCCCCGCGGATTGAAGGGAGAGGACATTCCGCTGGAAGGACGCATCGTCGCCCTGGCGGATGTGTTCGATGCCCTGGGCTCGGATCGTTGCTACAAGCAGGCCTGGCCGCTGGATCAGGTGCTGGCGCTGATCAAGGAGGAGAAAGGAGAGCACTTCGACCCCCTCCTGGTGGACCTGATGCTGGCCAATCTGGAGAAGTTCCTCGATATTCGCGAGCAGTACAAAGACATCTATATCGGCGCTCACTGATATCGGGTTCACCCCATCCACTTGCGACCATGAAGAAGCCGCCCATTTGGCGGCTTCTTTGCAATGTGCGCGGAATTATTGCTCCGGCAGATTGAGATCCAGTTTGGGGGTTGCTGGCGTCTCTTCAAGTTGCGCCTTCTGCGCCGCCATCGCCTTGTGTAGGGTGCGGCGCTTTTGCAGCAGAATGAAACCACCGGCCCCCAGCAAGAGCAGCAACACGCCACCTCCCCCCAGCGCCCAGGGCAGCCAGACCAGACTCTCCCGCTCCTCGAACCGGTCGGGGGTGGCGGCGGATGCGGGCATGGCCGCAGAGGGGGCGGGAGGGGGGGGAGGCGGTGCTATGGTGAACGACTTGGCCGGCAATTGCAGTTGCACCTCGCGACCGAGCCGGGTTGTTCCAAAGAGGGTGGCCTCCACCTTGTACTGCCCTGCCGCCTTGAGGGCGGAGAGATCCACGCCAAAACGCGGCGCTGTCGCCACCTCGTTGAACGTCATGCTACTGCTGCCGCCGTCGATGGCCTTGCCCTGGATGACCACGGAGGCGGGATCCAGTTCATCCACATCGATGACGAGAGATAGCTTGGCTCCCCCCTCCCCGGAGGGGGGATTCAGGGAATAGCTGACCGGCCAGGGGTAGAGCAGCACCTGCTGTGACTGGGCTCGTGAGAAGACCTCATTGCCGGTGCTGAAGAGGGCTCGATATTTTCCCGCAGGGACGTCCAGTACTGCCTCGGCGGTCAAGATACCGTCCCCCGGCACTTCGTCCACCCCCTTGCCATCATCCATGTAGCGTCCCAGGGTCTCCTCGAACACGGGATCCCCGCTCTGGCTGGCATCATTGAACTGCTGCAGCTTGACGGTCATGCCCAGATCGGTGAGGTAGTAACCCGCCCCAGGCGCCGCGCCATCGATCAGCAGACGGGATTGCAGTTTGACACGCTCACCCTGATAGAGGCGGGCCGGCAGCGGCTCGCTCTCGACCTGGATGTTGGTGAGCAGGCGCACCCGATTGTCGGGGTCCACCTCCCCGATCGCCTGCCAAGGGCCGGGCATGGGGTCGCGGATGGTGATGAGATCCTGATCCTTGAGGGGCAACCAGCCCACGTCGGGCGGCTTGACCTTGCCCACATAGAGCTTGCTGCCATCGGGTCGCACCAGGATCACCGAGGGCGTCCCCGGCTTGCGCTTGATGATGAAGGTGATCTCCTTCACGCCGTAATCGATGCGAAAGCGGTTGTCGAGCAGAGGAATGTCGGAAGGCGCAAACACCTCGTTGGCCGCGGCCGGGAGGGAGGCCAGCAGCAGCAGCCCCCAAAGCGATCTCATTGCCGCCACAGGCAGGCACCTCCTTTTTTCTGTACCAGATCCAGCCTCGCTTCATGGACAGCCGCCACCTCGTCGCTCGCGCGCACCACCCTGAGCGGCGGGCGATTACTCTCCAGACGACGAATGCCGGTATCCTGGCTGGTCTCGCTCTCGCTGGTTTCGCTCGCGAGATTGAGTTTGGTCTGGCCACCCGTCATCAGGAGGTAGACGTCCGCCAGGATCTCCGCATCGAGCAAGGCGCCGTGCAGGGTACGGTGAGAGTTGTCGATGCCGTAGCGATCGCACAACACGTCCAGGTTGTTGCGCTTGCCCGGGAAGAGATCCCGCGCCATCGCCAGGGTATCCGTGATGCCGCAGATATCCGCCGTCTTGAAGTTCAGACCGAGCTTGCTGAACTCATAGTCCATGAAGCTCACGTCAAAGGGGGCGTTGTGGGCGATGAGCTCGGCGCCGCGAATGAACTCGATGAAATCGTCCGCTATCTGGCTAAAAGAGGGCTTGTCCGCCAGGAAGGCATCCGTGATGCCGTGCACGGCGATGGCCTCGGGGTCCACCAGCCGATCCGGCTTGATGTAGACGTGGAAATGGTTGCCGGTGAGTTTGCGGTTGATCACCTCCACACAGCCGATCTCGATGATGCGGTGCCCAAGATAAACGGGGCCGCCCGCGGTGTTCATGCCGGTGGTTTCGGTATCCAGAATGATCTGGCGATTCAGTTGGGGTGTGCTCATGATCAAATCCATGTCAAACTTCGGTTTTACTCGCTAGTTTACCCCAAGCCTCTCGCTAAAACAGATTGATTGCTCATGTTGAAACAGATTGATTTATTCACGGATGGCTCCTGCTTAGGCAACCCGGGCCCCGGCGGCTATGGTGCCGTCATGGTCTATGGCAAGCATCGCAAGGAGATCTCCGCCGGTTTTCGATTGACCACCAATAACCGGATGGAGCTGATGGCTGCCATCATGGGGCTGCGGACCCTGAACGAACCCTGCCAGGTGCGGCTCACCACCGACAGCCAGTATGTGCGCCAGGGGATCACCCAATGGATCATCGGCTGGAAGAAGAAGGGCTGGATGACCGCCAACCGCCAGCCGGTCAAGAACGTCGATCTCTGGCAGGCCCTGGATGCGGAAGTGGCCCGTCACCAGATCGAATGGCTCTGGGTGAAAGGACACTCGGGCCACCCGGAAAACGAACGCTGTGACGAGCTGGCCCGTGAGGCCGCCAGCGGCAAGCAGCTTGCCGAAGACAGCGGCTACCAGCCCTGATGCCTGCTAGCCGCCCTGGCGCGCCATGCCTGGCGCGGCCATCGACTCCGGCAGCCGCCAGCGGCGACGCACCGGTGTCACGGGGAAACGCCGCTTGCGGGCGGCAATCACGTAAACAGACGCCAGGGAGCGGCAATAGTCCCGCCCCAGACTCTCCCGCCACCAGCCGATCTTGCTCTGCCTGCCCATGAAGGAGAAACCGAACCGCTCGTCGAACATCACCTCGCAGCCGAGCAATTGCAGCCAGTCGGTCACCCGTGCGGGCGTGAACATGCGGGCAGACCAGGGCAGATGCCGCCGCATGAAGGGCAGATAGTGACCCAGCCCCACCAGGCTGAGCGGGTTGTAACCGCTGACAATGAGCCAGCCATCGTCGGTCAGCACCCGTTCTGCCTCCCGCAGCACCTGATGAGGATCCGGCGAGAAATCGAGGCAGTGAGCCAGCAGGCAGGCATCCACGCTCCCCGATCGCACCGGCAAGGCGAGCGGATCCCCCTGGATGTCCAGCAGCCGTCCGCCGGGGGCGACACCGATTTGATGGCGAATGGTGGAACAACCGCAGGAGAGTTCGGCGCTCAGGGCTCCTATCTTGAGCAAGTGATAGCCAAAGAGGTGGGGGCACCAGTTGTCGAGGCGCTCCTGAAGCTCGGCGGCCACCCAGTCCCCCATGGGCAGTGCGGACCAACTGGTCGGAAGCGCGATCTGTTGTTCGGTACGTGCCAGTTGCATAATGGGACCAACTCGGGGGCGAATGCCATCCAGTTATATAAGATCCCTTCCTTAAAGAGAACACAAGAGACCTCGACCCATGTATACCGTCATCACAGTTCCCGCCTTCAGCGACAACTACATCTGGTTGATCCGTCATGAAAATCACTGCCTGGTCGTCGATCCGGGCGAGGCCGCTCCCGTGCTGGAGCGGCTGGCTGGGCTGGATCTGGTGCTGGATGCCATCCTCCTGACCCATCACCATCGCGATCACGTCGGGGGCGTATCCGAGCTGCTGCAACACTTCCCCCACGCTCGCCTCTATGGTCCCAAGCATGACCCCATGCCGGACCATCACGGCCAGTGGCTCGACGACGGGGATCAGATCAACTGGCATGGCCTGAGTCTGGATGTCCTCCATGTGCCCGGTCATACCCTGGGGCACATCGCCTATTACGGCCAGGGCATGCTGTTTTGTGGCGATACCCTCTTCAGCGCCGGTTGCGGCCGTCTGTTCGAAGGGACCCCGGCACAGATGCACACTTCCCTGCAACGGCTCGCGGCACTGCCCGATGAGACCCTCCTTTATTGTGCCCATGAATACACGCTCTCCAACCTGCGTTTCGCCCATGCGGTCGAGCCCGACAACCTGGCGATCCAGCGGCAGATCGGCGTGATCAGCAAACTGCGTCAGCAGGGCCTCCCGAGTCTCCCCTCCCGGCTGGGAGATGAGCGGAATTTCAATGTTTTTCTGCGCTGCGAGCAGGACTCGGTAAAATTTTCTGCTGAGAAATACGCCCTTAAATGCTTGGAAAATCCAGAGGATACCTTCGCTGTGCTGCGGGCCTGGAAGGACGTTTTTTGAACAAACCTTGATCAGGGGGGCATTGCCCCTTATGATGCGAGCTGTTTTTCCACAGATGACCTGAGCGAGATGAAGCTACGAACGGCCTTATTGGCAGCGCTGTTTCTCAGCGGCTGTCAAAACCTGAGCCATCAGGATGACCGGGCGGTAACGGCAATCGAGCCGATCAAATCCCCCCAAGTCAGCAAGAAAACGTACAAAAAACACTCTTCGCGGATGCTGTTCGGCGACGAACAGATAGAAGAGCTGGATGACACTGATAACCTGTGGGTGCGTATCAGCGATGATATGCAGCTGGACTCGCACGATAATGCCCGGGTTCGCCAACAGCGTGATTGGTTGTTGCGCAATGATAAGCATATGGCGACCATTGCCAGCCGGGCTGAGCCCTACCTGTATCTGATGGTAGAGGAAATCGAACGGCGTGAGCTGCCAATGGAGCTTATTACCATCCCCATGATCGAGAGCATGTTCGATCCCAATGCCCGCTCCCGCAGCAATGCGGTCGGTCTTTGGCAGTTCGTTCCTGCAACCGGCAAGAATTTCGGCCTGCGCCACGACAACTGGTACGACGGTCGACGCGATGTCCTTGCATCCACCAATGCCGCACTGGATTACCTGGAGTACCTGAACCGGTTCTTCGACGGTGACTGGCTGCAGACCCTGGCCGCTTACAATGCCGGTGAAGGTCGGGTGCGCAACGCCATCACCCGCAACGAGCGGGCTGGTCGTCCGACCGACTACTGGTCGCTGGACCTGCCCCGCGAAACCCGGATGTATGTGCCCAAGATCCTGGCCATGGCCGACATGATCCGCAATGCGGACAAATACAATGTCACCCTGCCGGTGCTGGCCAACAAGCCGCAATTGCGAACCATCAATACCGGTGGCCAGATTGACTTGAACGTGGCCGCCCAGCTGGCTGGCGTTTCCGCCTCCCAGCTCAAGGCGCTCAATCCTGCGCTCAAGCGTGGCATGACCTCGCCGCAGGGCCCTTACAACCTGCTGGTCCCCGTCGAGTACGCCGACACCCTGGAGCTGGCTCTGGCCGATCTGCCCCAGCGTGAACGTACCCGTGGTGTGCGCTCCTATCAGGTCACCAGTGGTGATACGCTGTCACGGATCGCCCAGAATCACGGGGTGACCGTGCAACAGCTCAAGCTGGCCAACAACATGCGCGGCAACAACCTGCGCCGTGGCCAGAGCCTGATCATCCCCAATAGCGGGCGCGCAACCCAGGTTGCCCAGAGCAAACCGCAGCAGCTCGCCAGCCGCAGTGGTGGCAAGGTGAACTATCAGGTGCGCTCCGGTGACAACCTGTGGAGCATCAGCCAGGCACACGGGGTCACCCACGCCGACCTGGCCAAGTGGAACGGCCTGAACGCCAAATCAGCCCTCAAGCCTGGCATGAAGCTGGTGGTCTGGCCCAAGCAGGGCAAGAGCAGCAACAAGTCCATGGTCTATCAGGTGCGCCGCGGAGATTCCCTCTCCTCCATCGCAGCCCGCTTCCAGGTCGCCGTCAACGATGTGATGCGCTGGAACCAGCTCGGCAAGAGTGACTATCTCAAGCCGGGTCAGGAGTTGACCCTGTTCGTGAAGAACAACAGCTGATCGCTCGTCGCAATCCAAAAAATACCCCGCTTGATGCGCAATGCTGATCAGTTAAGGATCCATTGACCGATCCTTCTGCTGTAGGACAATCCGGAACCAATCACTGGTTCCGGATTTTTTATGTCTATTGCAAACGATCTGAACGATG
>NZ_JAPCIZ010000025.1:0-57404 GCF_027707725.1 Aeromonas sp. QDB25
GCCGTTGGAGACCACAACGTTGATAGGTGGGGTGTGTAAGCGTAGCGATACGTTGAGCTAACCCATACTAATTACCCGTGAGGCTTAACCATACAACACCCAAGAAGTGTTTCTGGCCTTGTAGCGAATGAGCGAACTACTTACAAATTCAGTGGTAATGACAACGCAAACTAGCAAAGTCGTTATTCACGTCAGCTTTCTGGATTAAGATTTTGCCTGGCGGCAATAGCGCAGTGGAACCACCTGACCCCATGCCGAACTCAGAAGTGAAACGCTGTAGCGCCGATGGTAGTGTGGCATTCGCCATGCGAGAGTAGGACACTGCCAGGCACCCAATTAAACGGTGATGTGAAGAATTACATGACCGGCTGCGAGGATGACACCTCAGAATAAGCGGCAAATGATTTAGCGAAAGCTAACCGAATGCGGAGCGGTAGTTCAGTCGGTTAGAATACCGGCCTGTCACGCCGGGGGTCGCGGGTTCGAGTCCCGTCCGCTCCGCCACTAAATTGAAAAGGCCTTCCCTATCGGGAAGGCCTTTTTGCTTTCTGGCGTCTGGATAAGAGCTCAGGGAACAAGAGGCAACCGGCGGGTCTGAATCGCCACTTGTCACGGACAACCCGCCTCTTCCCCCCTGTGGTGATTGCGTGTCTGGCATTGTCCCTTTACCCAGGGCTTACCCTTCGCTCTGGTTTGCCTTTGTTCCTCCATCTTTTCCCAACCCTGCCAATCGGCCGGGCTTTGTCGTGTCTGGAGATGAGCATCGCAAGCACGCGAATACGCTCTGGCCGAGAGTGCCAGAGGACCATCGGGAGCTCATATGCGGATAAGAGATAAGCAAAGCGCTTTTTCTTTCTTCATGGAATATGCATAAGCGGGCATGCTGTACTCAACCCAACGATATGGAGTATCACCATGAAACTGCGAATGACCGCTCTCACCGTTCTCTCCCTGCTGGCTCTCGGTCAGGTCCAAGCCGCCGAGGTGCGGCTGCTGAATGTCTCCTATGACCCGACGCGGGAGCTGTTCCAGGAGTACAACAGTGCCTTTGCCAAGGAGTGGAAGGCCAAAACCGGCGACGATGTGGTGGTGAGCCAGTCACACGGTGGCTCAGGCAAACAGGCTCGTGCCGTGGTGGACGGACTGGAGGCTGACGTGGTCTCCCTGGCGCTGGCCTATGACGTGGATGCGGTGGCCAAGGCAGGTCTCACCGCCAGCGACTGGGAAGGGCGTTTGGCCAACAATGCCTCTCCCTATACCTCCACCATCGTCTTCCTGGTGCGCAAGGGGAATCCCAAGCAGATCAAGGATTGGGGCGACCTGGTGCGCAAGGATGTCGCCATCATCACCCCCAACCCCAAGACCTCCGGCGGTGCGCGCTGGAATTATCTGGCTGCCTGGGGCTATGCCCTGAAGAAAAGCGGCACTGAAGAGGGCGCCAAACAGTTTGTCAGCGATCTGTTCAAGAATGTGAAGGTGCTGGACTCCGGGGCACGTGGCGCCACCACCAGCTTCATCGAACGCGGGCTCGGGGATGTGTTGCTGGCCTGGGAAAATGAAGCGTTGCTGGTGCTCAATCAGCCGGGTACCAGCGACAAGTTCGAACTGGTGGTGCCCTCGGTCTCCATCCTGGCCGAGCCGCCGGTAGCCGTGGTGGACAAGGTAGCCAAGAAGCATGGTACCGAGGCCGTCTCCAAGGCTTACCTCGAGTATCTCTACTCCGACGAAGGGCAGCGTATCATCGCCAAATACCACTATCGTCCGAGCAATCCGGCGATCCTGAAGGAGACAGCGGCCCAGTTCCCCAACCTGACGCTCTTTACTGTCAAGGATCTGGAAGGAGATTGGGACAAGGCACAGAAGAAGCACTTCGCCCAGGGCGGATCGTTTGACCAGATTTACCAACCGGGCCGTTAAGAGACGCAGGCCCCTGTGACAACAGATAGGAGTACCACGATGAACAAGATCCTTCTGGTTCCCGGTCTGCACAACAGTGGGCCGGATCACTGGCAGAGCCGCTGGCACCAGCAATTTCCCCAGTGGCAGAGAATGATGGGTCTGCCCTGGGACAAGCCGGATCTCACGGTCTGGAGCGCCAAGCTGGCGAGCAAGCTCAGGAGCCGGCGCAGCCGGGTCCACCTGGTCGCCCACTCCTTCGGCGCTCTGACGGCCATCGCTGCCGCCAGACTGCAACCAGACAAGGTCTCTTCCATCTTCATTGTTGCCCCTGCCGATCCTGCCCGTTTCGGTATCCCGGATGAGGTGTTGGCGGGGTCCATCAAGGTCTCTGCCCAGTTGATCGCCAGCCGCAATGACCCCTGGATG
Source organism: Aeromonas sp. QDB25 (assembly GCF_027707725.1). Taxonomy (NCBI): domain Bacteria; kingdom Pseudomonadati; phylum Pseudomonadota; class Gammaproteobacteria; order Aeromonadales; family Aeromonadaceae; genus Aeromonas; species Aeromonas sp. QDB25. Next base: position 2,326 of record NZ_JAPCIZ010000025.1, read on the forward strand.
AGTTTCGAGCGGGCAGAGTTCTGGAGCCGGCAGTGGCAGGTGCCCTTGTTCGATGCGGGGGAGGTGGGCCATATCAATGCCCAGTCCGGCCATGGGGAGTGGCACCAGGGGCTCGCTTTGCTCGGCACCCTATACCGCCGTGCCGAAATGGTGGTGGAGCCTGCTCCTGCCGAGTGGGGCAAGCAGGCTGCACTCAGTTTTCGATGAGGGCGCCTCGGATTGTCTCGGCACGATTTCCAGACAGGCTGGCAACTTGGCCAGCGTGACTGACTTTGCATGTTCCCGGTTTTACCGCTCCGTCTTTTAGGTCTTTTATTTATATAAAAGACCTTTTTTTATGCTTATCGCTCTAAAAGCCTTGTTCCACCATTGTTAGATAAAAAAGTGCTTAGCAAAGGCATTATTGGTGTTTGTTGTCCCTGGCCGCCGTGAGCAAAATCGTCACATCCAAAGTATTTATAACAAACGGATGTGTTATGCGATTAAGTTCTTATTCCGTCCTGCCAGGCTTGGGGCCAACGCTGGGCTTCAGTCTGCTCTATCTGGGCATACTGGTGCTGCTGCCGCTCTCGGCACTGGTGCTGTTTGCGGTGAACAACCTGAGCGCCGCCGAGTTCTGGCAGGTGATCGGCTCCCCCCGGGTGCTCGCCTCCTTTCGCCTGAGCTTTGGCGCCGCCTTCATTGCCGCCCTGCTCAACAGTCTGTTCGGTCTGATACTGGCCTGGGTACTGGTGCGCTATACCTTCCCCGGCCGCAGACTGGTGGATGCGCTGATCGACCTGCCCTTTGCCATGCCGACTGCCGTCTCCGGCATCGCCCTGTGCGCCATCTTTGCCCCCAACGGCTGGATTGGCCAATGGGTCGCTCCGCTGGGCATCGAGCTTGCCTACAACCCCATAGGGGTAGTCATTGCCCTGACCTTTATCGGGCTGCCCTTTGTGGTGCGGACCCTGCAGCCGGTGCTGCGGGAAGCGGAGAGCGAGCAAGAGGAGGCGGCCGCGAGCCTGGGTGCCAACCGCTGGCAGACCTTCATCCGGGTACTGTGGCCGACCCTGGTACCTGCGCTGCTCACCGGTTTTGCCCTGGCGTTTGCTCGCGGCGTGGGGGAGTACGGCTCTGTCATCTTCATTGCCGGCAACCTCCCCATGGTGTCCGAGATTGCCCCCCTGATGATCATGAGTCACCTGGAGGAGTATGACTACGCCGGTGCATCGGCCATTGCGTCCGTCATGCTGCTCATTTCCTTTGTGCTGCTGTTGCTCATCAACAAGTTGCAAGCCTGGAGCTGGGCTCGCATCGGAGGAAGCCGTATATGAACGCCTCTACTGCACATCTCGATCAGGCCCAGGAGTCCGCTCCGGCCACCCCGGCGCGTCATCCCCCGGTGACCCATGAACCGGTCTGGGTCAAATGGCTGCTGGTCTCCGTCGGTCTGGGCTGGTTTGCCGCCTTGCTGCTGTTGCCGCTGGCCACCGTCTTCATCCAGGCGCTGAGCCCGGGTCTGGCCTTCTTCTGGCACGCCATCAGCGAGCCGGATGCCCTGAGCGCCCTGGGGCTGACCGCCCTGGTGACGCTCTGCTCGGTGCCCCTGAACCTGCTGTTCGGGCTGGCCGCCGCCTGGGCCATCGCCCGGTTCCGCTTCCCTGGCCGGCAACTGCTTATCACCCTCATCGATCTGCCGTTCTCGGTCTCGCCGGTCATCGCGGGCTTGATGTTCGTGCTGCTGTTCGGCAGTCGCGGCTGGTTCGGCGAGTGGCTCAGCGAGCACGACATCAAGATCATTTTCGCTACCCCGGGGATCATCCTGGCGACCACCTTCATCACTGTGCCCTTCGTGGTGCGCGAGCTGCTGCCCCAGATGGAGGCGCGGGGCCCGGAGGAAGAGGAGGCCGCCATCATGCTGGGGGCGAGCGGGTTGCAGATGTTCTGGCGGGTGACCCTGCCCGGCATTCGCTGGAGCCTGATGTATGGCCTGCTGCTCTGTACCGCCCGGGCGGTGGGGGAGTTTGGCGCTGTCTCCGTGGTTTCCGGCCACATTCGCGGCCAGACCAACACGCTGCCGCTGCACATCGAGATCCTTTACAACGAGTACCAGACCGGTGCCGCCTTCGCGGTGGCCAGCCTGCTGGCGCTGTTCGGGATCTTCACCCTGCTGGGTGAGACCCTGCTGGCCAGGCTGCGCGGCCAACCGACCCAGTCCCATTGATCCCGAATTAACGGTTATAGGAGAGGCATTCATGAGCATTCAGGTTCAAGGGCTCAACAAGCATTTCAATCAGTACGCGGCGCTGGCCGACATCAACCTCGATTTTCACGACGGTGAGCTGGTCGCCCTGCTCGGCCCCTCCGGCTGCGGCAAGACCACCTTGCTGCGGATCATCGCCGGGCTGGAGCAGGCGGACAGTGGCAGCGTCATCATCCGCGGCGAGGATGCCTCGGATCTCCATGTGCGCGAGCGCAACGTTGGCTTCGTGTTCCAGCACTACGCCCTGTTTCGCCACATGACGGTATTCGAGAACGTGGCCTTTGGCCTGAGGGTCAAGCCGCGCAGCGAACGCCCGGACGAGGCGGCCATCCGCACCCGGGTCAAGGAGCTGCTGGATCTGGTGCAGCTCAGCCACGTCGCGGCACGCTACCCGACCCAGCTCTCCGGTGGTCAGCGCCAGCGGGTCGCCCTGGCCCGGGCCCTGGCGGTGCAGCCCAAGGTGCTGCTGCTGGACGAGCCTTTCGGCGCCCTCGATGCCCAGGTGCGCAAGGAGCTGCGCCGCTGGCTGCGTGAGCTTCACGACGAGCTGCATGTCACCAGTCTGTTCGTGACCCATGATCAGGAAGAGGCCCTGGAGGTGGCGGATCGGGTGGTGCTGATGAACGCCGGCAAGGTAGAGCAGATTGGCACCCCTGCCGAAGTGTATGATCAGCCCGCCAGTGCCTTCGTGCACAGCTTCCTTGGCAGCGTGAACCTGTTTCGTGGCAGGGTGGCCGGGCAGGGGCTCGGCATCGGTGAACAGCAACTGGGTGGCCCCATCCCCTCCCATCTGGCAGAAGGGAGTGCGGCCATCGCCTATGTGCGCCCCCACGAGCTGGAGATCCTGCCCTCGGATGCCCCCGGTGGCATTCGCGCCACCATTACCCGCCTGCTGCCCATGGGGCCGCGCATCCGGGTGGAACTGCGTGGCGATGGGGAGACGGGAGGCGCCCACTACGAGGCCGAACTGAGCAAGGAGGCCGCCCGGGCCTTTGCCCCCGGCCAGGGGGTGCGTCTGGTGGCCAGGCAGGCACAGCTCTATCCCGACTACCAGATCTGAGGGCAAGCCGCGAGGTGCGGCCCTCTGTCAGGCTTGCTGCCGGGCCATGATCCCGGCAATCCATAACAATAGGACGGTGGCACGAGCCACCGCCACTCAGCGCAGGAGGCGATGAGGTGAACTTTCAGCAATTGCGAATCATTCGGGAGGCGGCACGGCGGGATTACAACCTGACCGACGTGGCCAATGCCCTCTTTACTTCCCAGTCCGGGGTCAGCCGCCACATTCGCGAGTTGGAGGAGGAGCTGGGGCTCGCCCTTTTCATTCGCTATGGCAAGCGTCTGCTCGGTATGACCGAGCCGGGCAAGGAGTTGCTGGTGATCGCCGAGCGTATCCTGGGGGATGCCGACAACATCCGCAAACTGGCGAGCACCTTTGCCAATCGCGACTCGGGCCGGCTGCTCATCGCGACCACTCATACCCAGGCCCGTTATGCCCTGCCGAGGGTAGTGAAGGCGTTTCGGGAGCAATTTCCCCTGGTACAGCTGGAGCTGCGTCAGGGGAGCCCGGAGGAGATAGTGCGGCTGGTGCAGACCGGCGAGGTGGACATCGGCATCAGCAGCGAGCAGCTCGACAAGAGCGAAGGGGTGGTGGCCTTTCCCTACTACCGCTGGCACCACAATATCGTCGTACCGGAGCAACACCCCCTCACCGCCGAGCGGGAGCTGACCCTGGCCGCTCTGGCCCACTGGCCCATCGTCACCTATCAGGCCGGCCTCACCGGTCGGGCACGGGTGGATGATGCCTTTGCCGAGGCGGGCATAGTGCCGCAGATCCTGCTGACCGCCCAGGACTCCGACGTCATCAAGACCTATGTCGAGCTGGAGATGGGGGTGGGCATACTGGCGGACATGGCGTTCGATTCCCAGCGGGACAAGGGACTGGTGCAACTGGACGGCAGTCGGTTGTTTGCGCCGCACACCGCCTGGATTGGCCTCAAGCAGGGGCAGTTCCAGCACAACTTTGCCTGGCAGTTCATCCAGCTCTGCAACCCCGAGCTGGCGCTGGCGGAGATCCAGGCCCGCGCCATGAGCAACGAGCCCCTGCTCGATTACCAGATTTGAACCGAGGGGTGGATGAAAAACGGGGAGCCATGGGCTCCCCGTTTGTTTGATGTTGACCTGATCTGGCACGGGAAACGCCGAGCGGGTTCTCGCCAGGTCGGAGACGTCCCATCACTGCGCTGTCCAGGCCTCCTGCCAGTGGGAGCCTACGCCCGGTTCATACTGGGTGGCCGTGCTCGCCCACTGGCTGCACCAGCCGCTGTAGGGGAAGGGTTTGCACTGATAGACCTTGCCGTTCTTCGGCTGCAGCACCCGGGTTCCGGCGGTGTAGGACTTGAGGCCGTCCGGGAAGGTGAACTGGTAATCGCCCCCGCTTGCCGGATCCTTGAACATGAGGTCCAGGGTCTGCTGCACCGCGTCACCACCGGCCTTGGGTTTGCCCTCGATCACCAGCTGATGGTGGCCTGCACTCAAGCCGGTCAGCGCCATGGAGAAACTCTGGCTGCCGTCCTTGATGTCGGCACTGCTCTGTCCCCTGGCGACACCGCCGTGGTCATAGAGGGTGTTGGTGATGGCGAGATCCCCCTGGGCCGTGACGGTGAAAGTCAGGGTGAGCTTGCCGTTGTCGAGGGGGTAGTCGCTCGCCAGACCGCTCACGCTGATCCCGTTCTCCACCGGGGGCTGCTGTTGCTCAAGCTGGATCTCGACCCGTTGCAGGTTGCTGCCAGCCTTGAGGTAGACCGGGTTCTGGCCATAGACGGGGTTGAACTGGCCGTCCGTACCTTGCTGGCCAGCACGGATCTGGCTCTGATCGGCGTTGATCTTGCTCGCCAGGGCGTGGGCCCAGTTGTTCTTCTGGCCCTGCTCGGTGCTGGCGATGGTCAGCTCGGTCTGGAGATCGGTGCGCTCGCCATTGGCATCGAACACCCGGGTTCTGGCTTTGTCACCCGCCACCAGGTCGATGGAGGGATAGATGGTCCCTCCCTGGCTCCAGGTCAGCGGGGGCTGGGTGCCATCCTTGAACCGGGCGTCGATCAGGTTGTAGAAGCTGTTGGCGGTATCCCCTACCTCCCACACCCCGAGAATGACCTGATAACCGGTACGCGGGGGCAGGGTGCACTGATGGGTCACCTGTTTGGGGGGTTGCACCATGTTGCCATCGATGACGCAGAAGGGATTGAGATCGAACGCATCCCGGGTGAGGGGCTGGTTCGGGTTCCAGTCCTGCTTGGTGAGGTAGTAGCGCCAGTTGCGGGTCACGTGGTTGGCAGTGAAGGTCCAGCTGATGGCGAAGGGACCGGCCTGCACCTCACGCTTGGTCCAGCGATCGAGGGTCTGGGTGTTGAGCTCGCCGAATTGGGGGTGACCGGCCGAGGCTATCTGGCCGTCGGCGTGGCCGCCATCGGGGAAGCCGGAGGGGGCTTCCAGGCTCTGGGGTTCCCACTGGATGGCGCCACACTGGCTGTTGCCCCCTGTCTTGCACAGGTAGTTGCGCCCTTCGGGCTGGCTGATGTAGCCGTGAGCGAGTACGCCGCCACTGGCCAGCAGCGCCAGCGCTGCCGCGAGATGGGTGAGTCGGATATTTGCTGCCATACATTCCTCTGTTCGGTGATGTGGGCAGTCACGTTGGCAGGGGAGTTCCCCGAAACACGGTGCTGCAACCCCGCTATCCTGGACAGCTTGTCTTTAGACCGGAGGCTTTGCGTCCTGGCCTTTCAACCAGTTTGCCAAATGACTACAGAAAGGATCATGGTGCCGCCTGTGGCGACCACTCATCATGACTATATTTTGTTAAAAAATTAAGTGTAAAAATTGACAGTGCCATCTCATCGGAGCAGCGCATCAGCGGCAGATCACTCCATCGGGATCTGCGCGCTGGTTCAGTGCGAGAGGGTGGTCCGAGAGAGGCTCCCGTGGCCATGACAGGAAGGGAGTCCCTGCAAGCCTGGCAGGGGCTCATGGGGCCACTCAGTGGCGGGGTTGCATGCCTGCTCGGGAAGAGGACACCTGGGTCGGTCGCATCATCCTGTCCTGGGCTTGGGCGTTGTCGAGCTTGAACACCGCCAGTCGCTCGTCGAGGCTTCGGGAGAGACCGGCCAGCAGTTCGCTCTCCTGGGCCAACTGGGAGGCCGCCTGGGACATCTCTAGCGCCGAGTCGTTGATGCCGCTGACGTTGCGGTTCATGTCTTCCGCCACCATGCTCTGCTGCTCCGCCGCCGTGGCGATCTGGGTCGCCATGTCACTCACGTGCTGGATGTGATTGACGATGAGGGAGAGATCCTGCCCCGCCTTCTCGGACTGGTTGACGCTGCTCTCCGCCAGCTTGCGGCTGGCGTCCATGGCGTTGGCGGCGGTGACAGCCCGTTGCTGCAACTGGGTGATGGTACTCTGGATCTCCTCGGTGGAGTGGCGGGTGCGACTGGCCAGCTGGCGCACCTCGTCGGCCACCACGGCAAAGCCACGGCCCTGCTCGCCGGCCCGGGCCGCCTCGATGGCGGCGTTGAGGGCCAGCAGGTTGGTCTGCTCCGAGATGGCGCTGATGACCGCCGTCACCTCGCTTATCTGCATCACACCCTCCTTGAGCTGGTTGACCTGCGAGGTGGCCTGATCCACCTCGGTGGCCAGCGCCTGGATGCCGTGCACGCTGGCATGGACATCCTGGTTGCCGAGCCCGGCCTCGCTGGTGGCATCCTGGGTGTCGCGGGCCGTATTCTCTGCGTGACCCGCCACGTCGGCGATGGTGGCGCTCATCTCGTTCATGGCGGTGGCGAGCTGGGCGAGCTGATCCCGCTGACTGTTGACCGCCTGGTTGGTCTGTTCGGCGGAGGCGGCGATGCGCAGGGCGGCATCCGCCACGTTGCGGGCCCCCTGGCTCGCCTCCAGCAGGGCGCGGCGGATGGCATCCAGCCCCTGGTTGGTGGAGCTGGCGACGGCGCCGAGCTCATCCCTGCCCAGCACCGGGATGCTGACCACCAGATCGCCAGCCGCGACCCGGGCCATGGCCTTGTTGATCTCGGCCAGGGGATTGACGATGGAGCGGCTGATGGCGAGTCCCAGCAGCCCCATCAACAGGATCACCAGCAAGGTGGCGCCACCCATCCACTCATATTGGGACCACATGGTGGCCTCAATGTCCTGCAACAACACACCGGAGCCCAGGATCCAGCCCCAGGGCTGGTAGCCCGTCACCAGCGACATCTTCTGGGACGCCTCGCCGGACGGGGAGACCCACTGATACTCCAGCCTGCCCTGGTGGCCGCCCTTGCCGAGATCCACCATGTGCTGCCAGTGGGACTCGGCAGGGTTGTTGCCCATCTGCTGGCCGACCAGCTCGGGTTTGGCGGGATGCACCACCACCCGACGATCTTCATCCAGCACGAACAGGTAGTTGTCCCCGTCAAAGCGCATGCTGTCGAGCATGGCCTTGGCCTGTGCCTTGGCCTGCTCCGGGGGGAGGGTGGCGGCCAGGGCCTGGATCCGGCTCATGGCCAGGTCCAGCACCGCCTGCAGCCTGGCTTCCCGTTCACTCATCAAATTGCGGTGCAGGGCACTGGCCGAGATGAGCAGCAGTGCGATGAAGCCGACCAGGGCCAGTGAGAGCAGCAGCATCAGTTTGCGACTCACGGCAATATCACCGAGCTTGAACATAGTCTTATCCTTACTTTCCCATGCGGGTCTGATTGTGGCCGTTCTAGCGGCCGGACCTGATTATTGTTTTTTTTAACATGCCATTAACTTTCAATGGGTTGCGATGAAAAACAGCCAATTGAGCAGTTTGACAACCAGTATAGCCAGCAGACAGAAACCCTCGCTTTTGATAGCGTGATGGCGCGCATCCCGGCGCACAATTTGTCTGCTCCATTTGCAAGAAGTGTGAATGGGTTGGCATTTCACCAAAAAGGAGTGGGCGCCCCCGTGGTTGCCCCATAACAAGAGGGAAGTTATGAGTTCCATTGCCAGGAATTATCTCAACCAGCTCAATGCCGATTACCTGCAGGTGCACAGACGCAAGGAGGACCTGTTCTGGTCCACCTACATGGGCACCAGCGACGATCAGGCAGGCTTCACCGCGGCCGAACAGGCCTACAAGGCGTTCTGTGCCGATCCTGACCGCCTGCCCGTGCTGCGGGAGATGCATGCCCAGGCCGAAGAGGCGGATCTCAGGCGCGGCCTGGGGGGCTGGATCGCCTTCTTCGAGTGCAACGTCATCGAAGATCCCGGTGCCTCCGCCCTGATGGACGAGCTGGTGGCCGCCGAGGCGGATCTCTTCACCCGTCGCAAGGGGTTGAAGCTCACCTTGCTGGACGAGCAGGGCCGCCAGGTGCCCGGCAGTCTGCCCGCCGCCAGCACGGCGCTGGCCGCCAGCTGCGACGAGGCGGTGCGCCAGAGCGCGCTCGCCATGTTCCAGACCCTGGAGCAGTGGGTGGTCGACAACGGCTATCTGGCCATCGTCGCGCTGCGCAACCGCTTCGCCCGTGCCATGGGCTATCGCGACTACTTCGATTACAAGGTGCACAAGAACGAGCAGATGAGCCCGGAGCAGCTGTTTGCCATTCTTGACGACTTCATCGCCCGCACCGATGCCCGCTTGCACCAGAGTCTGGCGGAGCTGAAAGCGGCCAAGGGGGAAGCAGCCCTGCTGCCCCACAACCTGCGCTACAGCGTGAGTGGTGACGTGACCCGCCAGCTCGACCCTTACGTGCCCTTCTCCCGGGCGCTGAAGGATTGGGTCGAGAGCTTCCGCCGGCTCGGCATCCAGTACCGCGGTGCCACCCTCACCCTGGATCTGCTGACCCGGGAGGGAAAATACGAGAACGGCTTCTGTCACGGCCCGGTGCCGAGCTTCTGGCAGGATGGGGAGTGGGTGCCGGCGGTGGTCAATTTCACCAGCCTGGCCAATCCGGCCCAGGTGGGCAGCGGCTGGAGCGGGCTCAACACCCTGTTCCACGAGGGAGGCCACGCGGCGCACTTTGCCAACGTCACCGGCAACGCCCCCTGTTTCTCCCAGGAGTTTCCGCCCACCTCCATGGCCTATGCCGAGACCCAGTCCATGTTCTGCGACAGCCTGCTGGACGACGCGGACTGGCTCAAGCGCTACGCCAGAAACGCGGCGGGAGAACCCATCCCCGATGCGCTTATCCAGGCCATGATTGAAGCGCGCCAGCCATTTCGCGCCTTCAACGAGCGCCAGATTGCGCTGGTGGCCTACTTCGAGCGGGATCTCTACGCCATGGACGAGGCCGAACGCACCCCGGCCGCCGTGCTGGCACTGGCCCGCAAGTGGGAGCGCAAGATCCTGGGGGTGGAGAGCCCACGCCCGCTGCTGGCCATCCCACACCTTCTGAACCAGGAGTCGGCCTGCGCCTATCACGGCTATCTGCTGGCGCTGATGGCGGTGGAGCAGACCCGCGCCTATTTTCTGAGGCGCGACGGCTATCTCACCGACAACCCGCGCATCGGGCCGGATCTGGCCGCCCACTACTGGGGACCGGGCAACGGCATGACCCACGACGAGACACTGCAGAGCCTCACCGGCGAGGGTTTCAGTGCGGTGCCGCTGGCAGAGGCGTGCAACCGGAGTGCCGCCGAGGCGTGGCAACAGGCGCAAGCATGCATGGCGGCCGCGCGGCAGCGCCCACCGGCAGGGGAGGGAACGCCCCTCGACGCCCATATCCGGGTGGTACACGGGGCCGAGCTCATCGCCGACAACAGCGAGTCCGAGGCGCGCATGCTGGCAGAGTTCGAGGCCTGGATCCGGCGCCTTGAGACCGCTGAACCAGTGACCCTGGCCTGAGCCCTGTGTCGCATCATGAAAAGAGCCCCATCAGGGGCTCTTTTTTGTGGGTTGAGATGACCTGACCCCATGGCGCCAGCCTTGGATTGGCTGGTGGACAGGCTCAAGTGTCCTTGACGGCGCTGCCCGCTGGTTTTTCTTCCTGCGCCATCTTCTAGGCCTTGACGACCTGCGCTGAGGCGCCCGGTTGCGGGCAATAGGCGACGCCCTGCCCTTGGCAGGGTGTCTGCATGGCGGGTTGACGGCCATTTCCCCCTGCTGGCCACAGATATGTTTCTCCCGATATATTGAGTATTCACGGCGATCCCATATCATGGCGCTCGCTCGCCACCAGAGGGTGGCGGCATTCAGATGATTTGCTAACAAGAGAGCCCAGAAGGCTCGCAGAGGGATGGATAGTGAGAGCCGTATTGCTGTGTTTGCTGGGGCTGTGGCCCGCGTTGAGTTTTGCCACTCTGTCCGCCGATATGGTGGTGGTGAAGAAGTCGAGTTACAGCCTGACCCTGATGAAGGATGGCAAGGAAGTGAAGCGCTACTGGATTGCCCTGGGCCCGGCTCCCAAGGGACACAAGCAGCGTGAGGGGGATCAGCGTACCCCGGAAGGTCGCTATACCCTGGACTACAAGAAGAGCAACTCCGGTTTCTACAAGGCCATTCACATCAACTACCCGAATCTGGACGACATCAAGCGCGCCAACGAGCTGGGTGTGAACCCGGGCGGCATGATCATGATCCACGGCCAGCGCAACAGCCTGGGGGATCGCAGGGTGCAGCCGTCCAACTGGACCAATGGCTGCATTGCGGTGCTGAACCATGAGATGGACGAGATCTGGAACGCCATCGAGCCCGGCACTCCCATCATCATCGAGCCCTGATCCCGCCTGCCAACGCCCGCTCTCATGCGGGCGTTGCATTTGTTGCAGACCATGGCGTGACACTGCCTCCTGCGCCGTGCTAGTTTTCCCGGTTCGCATTGGCTGTGACAAGGATGATCCCATGATGTCGGAAACCCGCCTCCCTGCGCCCGAGCGCACGGGGGCACTCTGGTGGCGCGCCACTCTGGATATGCTCCCGCTCTCCATTTCCGTCATCCCCTGGGGGATACTGTGCGGCGCCCTGGCGCTTCAGGCGGGTATGAGCCCGCTCCAGGCACAGCTGATGTCGCTGCTGGTCTATGCGGGGGCGGCCCAGCTCTCGGCCACCACTCTGTTCGGGGCGGGGACGCCGCTGCTGCCCATCATGGGCTCCACCATGGTGATCACCTCCCAGCATCTGCTCTATGGCTTCACCTTCCGCCGAGACGTGCTGCCGCTCTCCCTGCGCTGGCGGGCCAGCCTCGCCTTCTTCCTGACCGACGAGATGTTTGCGGTGGCGCTGAAAGAGAGGGAGCGCAGCGGCGCCTTCAATCCCGCCTATGCGCTCACCGCGGGCTTTGTCTTCTATCTGTTCTGGAACCTGGCGACCCTGCTCGGCATCGCCGCCGGCCAGTACATCGAGGGGCTGGACAAGATGGGGCTCGACTTTGCCATCGCCGCCACCTTTATCGCCATGACGCTCCCCGCCATGAAGAACCTGCCCATGGTGGCGGCCACCCTGGTGAGCGGCGGGACGGCGCTCGTCACCAAGCCGCTGCTGGCGGAGATCCACATCATCGTCTCGGCCCTGGCCGGCATGGTGGTGGGCTATGTGCTGCACCGGATGAGGAGGTGATTATGGGCTGGCTGATGATAGGGCTGCTGGCCCTGATCACTTTCTTCAACCGTTTTGCCTTCTTCTCGCGGTTGACCCGCTATCAGCCGGGGGCCGAGATGGGGGCTTTCCTCAGCTTCTCGGCCCAGTCGGTGCTGACCGCCATCTGGCTGCCCATCGTCTTCAGCTATGAGCCCGGCCACGGGCTGGACTGGGTCCGGACTACCTGGCCGCCACCCTGCTGGTGACGGTGCTGACCCTGCTGCGCCTGCCTACCCTGGTGGTGGTCGTCGTCGGCATGGGGGGCTTCTTCCTGCTGCGCTGGCTGGGGGGCGTGGCCCTGTTCTGGCCCTGGTGAAGAGCGTGCCGTGATCCGGCATGGCGGATGTCTTGATGGGATATCCGTCCTGTTGGGAATGTCACTTCAAAAAAGGCCTCTCAAGTGTGAGGATTTTGGTTCCACCCGCCACGGAGTGAACCATGTCCTTCACCGAAACCTGCCAGCGCATCGTGCGCGACCCTCTGCTCTCACCGGCCCAGAAGAATCGGGCCCTGGCGCTCGCCGCCGAAAACGCGTTGCCTTACCCCGAGTTGCCTGCCGCCGTGCAGGATGCCATGGCACAAGGGATGCTGTGCGACATGTTCGAGGGACACGCTCCCCACAAACCGCGCTACGTGCTGCCGGATTACGCGCGGTTTCTGCGACAGGGCTCGGCCTGGCTGGAGCTGGCGCCACCCCTGGACTTCGACGAGGCCCTCGATGCCCTGCGCATCCTCTACCATCACGTGCCCTCCGTCACCGGCATGCCGGTCTGGCTGGGGCGCCTCGATCACCTGCTGCTGCCCTTCGTCGGTGAGCTGGATGATGAAACGCTCCATCGCAAGCTGAAGGCCTTCTGGATCTACCTGGATCGAGTGCTGCCGGATGCCTTCATGCACGTCAACATCGGCCCCGATGACAACCGGATCTGCCGGCTGATCCTGCACATCGACAGGGAACTCCAGCAGGTGGCGCCGAATCTCAGCCTGTTCCACGACCCGGTGCAGACCCCGGACAGCCTGTTGCTGCAAGGAGTCGAGAACATCTCGGCCTGCAGCAAGCCCCACATTGTCAACTATCCGCTTCACAGGGACACCTTCGACGAACGCGGCTTTGGCATCGTCAGTTGCTACAACGCTCTGCCCCTGGGGGGCGGTGCCAATACCCTGGTGCGCCTCTCCCTCAAGGGCGTGGCCGGGCAGAGCGCAGGGGTTGAGGATTTCATGGCGCGCACACTGCCTCACTACTGCGAGCAGGCCTCGCGGCTCATCGAGGCGCGCGCCGCTTTCCTGCACCGGGAGTCGGGTTTCTTCGACAGCTTCCTGGTGGAGGAGGGGCTGATCGAGGAGGCGCGTTTCGTCCCCATGTTCGGCATCTTTGGCATGGCGGAGGCGGTGAACCTGCTGATGGAGAAGGGAGGCTTGCCGTGGCGCTATGGCCATGACGATGAGGCCAACCAGCTTGGCTATCGCATCTCGGCTCGCCTCTCCGAATGGGTGGCCAGGAGGGGCCAGACCCATGCCTGGGGCGGCCGCGCCCTGCTCCACTCCCAGGGGGGACTCAGCGTGGACAGGGGCGTGACTCCGGGGGTTCGGATCCCCTATGGCGAGGAGCCGGATCCCGCCAGCCATGTGCTGGCGCTGGCGCCGCACCACGGCTACTACCACTCGGGGATCAGCGAGATCCTGACTCTGGAGCCCACCATCCGCCAGAATCCGCAGGCGCTGCTGCAGCTCTGCAAGGGGGCGCTCGCCATCGGCATGCGCGAGTTCACCGCCAACGTGGCCGACAGCGATCTGGTGCGGGTGACCGGCTACATGATCCGCAAGCGCGATGTGGCCCGCTTCGCAGAGGAGGGCTCGCGGTTGCAGACCACCTGTCTTGGTGCCGAGGCGAGTGACGTGACCGCTATTCGCCAGCGGGCACCGCGAGTGGTGGCCAATGAGTCGACCATCAGCCAGTACTGAGCCGAGTCCGATGGATGAAGCTCTGCTGACGCGCAGCGCCCTGGTGAGCAGGGTGCTGCCTTTTTCCTGCGTAGACGGGCCGGGCAACCGGCTGGTCTTGTTTCTGCAAGGGTGCAACTTCCGCTGCCCCGGTTGTCACAATCCCCACACTATCGGGCTGTGCGACGATTGCGGCGACTGCCTTGCGGTCTGCCCGAGTGGCGCCCTCACCATGAGCGAGGGCAAGGTTCATTGGCAGGAGGCGCTCTGCACCGATTGCGACGCCTGTCTGGAGGCCTGCCCGCGCAGTGCCAACCCCAAGACGCGCCAGATGTCGGTGGCAGAGGTGCTGGCCCTGCTGCGCCGTTATGGCCCGCTGCTCACCGGCATCACCGTCTCCGGCGGAGAGGCGACCACCCAGTTGCCCTTCGTGATCGCCCTGTTCACGGCCATCAAGGCTGCGCCGGATCTGGCCCGTCTCACCTGCCTGCTCGACAGCAACGGATCCCTGGGGAAAACGGGTTGGCAGCGGCTGCTGCCGGTGCTGGACGGCGCCATGATAGACCTCAAGGGGTGGCGCGAGCCTGTGCATCTGGCCCTGACCGGGCGGGGCCGCGAGCGGGTGCTGGCGTCGCTGCAACTGCTGGCGCAGGCGGGCAAGCTGGCGGAGGTGCGGCTGTTGCTGGTGCCGGGGCGGAGCGATTTTCTCGATGCCACCGGCGCGCTGGAGGAGGCGTTGACGACCTTCTTGCTGTCGCTGGGACCCGTACCCATCCGCCTCAACGGCTTTCGCCACCACGGGGTGCGAGGGGAGGCGCTGTCATGGCCAGAAGCCGGGTCGGCTGATCTGACAGTGCTTGCCAACGCATTGAAGGCCAAGGGGTTTGGGGCCGTGATGCTGCCTGCGATCTGATCTCTGCGGCACGTCGGGAGGCTGTGACTCGATATGACGCAACTGTGAACTCTGTCTATAGGGGCTGTCCGAGGGGACGGCTAGAATGGGCAAACCGTCCATCACCAACAGATACCCATGAGTGAATCCAACGCCCTTTATCGAGTGCAGTTCATTTGTCACAGCGAGCGTTACGAAGTCTATGTAAGAGAGGTGAATCAGGGCCAGCTGTTCGGCTTCATCGAGATCGCCCACTTCGTGTGGGACACCCACACGGCGCTCATCGTCGACCCCAGCCACGAGAAGCTGAAGAGCGAATTTGCCGACGTCACCCGCACCCTTATTCCCATGCACCACGTGCTGCGGGTCGATCAGGTGCGCAAGCAGGGGGCCGCCCGCATCACCGAACTGGGCAACAACGTCACCTCTTTCCCTGGTCCCATCTACACCAAGAAACCCTGATTCCTGCCACCAGGCATCATTTTGGGGCGTCCAGCTCCCGGGCCAGTTGCAGGATGCGCTGACGGAACCAGCGCAGGGCGGGATCTTCCCCCAGGGGGCCATACCACACCAGGCTGTGGGTCACGGCGCCGTAATCGAAGGGGACAGGGCGGCTCACCAGCCCCTGGGTACAAGCCCGGGTAGCCCAGCCCTTCACGGCCGTGAGAATGAGATCGCTCTGGCGCAGCAGGGCGGCGGCGCTGCCAAAATCCGGCAGGGTGACCCCCAGTCTGCGCCGTACCTGGCGCTGGGCCAGACTCTGCTCGAAGAAGGGGTCGGCCAGCTCCTGATCGCGAATGGCGATATGGCGCCAGCTCAGGTAGGCATCGAGATCCCAGGGGCGCGTCAACGCCGGATGATCCGCGCGCATCAGGCAGACCAGCTCGTCCTCCCGCAAGGTTTCCCAGACGAGGCCGGGCTGATTGACCCCGGGCTGGCTCTGATCGTGGGGCAGGATCACGAAGTCGAGCTTGCCCGCCGCCAGAGCAGCCAGTCCCTGCTCGTCCTTGTTACGCACGACGGGCATCAGCCCCGGCACCTCCTGCATCAACTGACCCAGTACGGCTCCCATGGGCCAGATCATGCTGCTCTCCCGCATCGCCAGGTTCAGCTCCCCCTGCCAGTTGGCAGGGGCAAATCCTTCCTGGCTGGTGAGGCCGTTGAGCTCCCCCAGCAGGCGGCGCAGCGTCGGGCCGAGGCGCTCGGCAAACGGGGTCAGCAGCAACTGGTTGCCCTGGCGGTAGAGCAGTTGATCCCCCAGCAGTTCGCGCAACTGGTTGAGGGTCTTGCTGACGGTGGAGGGGGTGGTGCAGAGGCGCTCGGCGCTGCGGGTGACACTGCGGGTGTCGAGCAGCAGATGCAGGGTCACCAGGTGGCGACCGCCGAGGCGGGAGAGGGCAATGAGATCCATCACGGTTCCACGGGCAAGGGGACAAACGAAAAGCCCCGCCTGAGCGGGGCTTGC
This sequence comes from Aeromonas sp. QDB25, assembly GCF_027707725.1. NCBI lineage: Bacteria > Pseudomonadati > Pseudomonadota > Gammaproteobacteria > Aeromonadales > Aeromonadaceae > Aeromonas > Aeromonas sp. QDB25. The sequence goes on from NZ_JAPCIZ010000025.1 coordinate 18,461, forward strand.
GGGCTTAGCCTTTGAGCACGGCGGCCATGGCGTCGGCCACGTAGTCGACGTTGCGGCTGTTGAGGCCCGCCACGCACATGCGACCGGAGCGCACCAGGTAGACGGCGAACTCTTCCCGAAGGCGGTCCACCTGCTCCGGCGTGAAGCCGGTGTAGCTGAACATGCCGCGCTGGTTGATGAAGTAACCAAAATCGCGGCCCGGCACCTTGGCACTCAGCACCTCGAACAGCTTCTGGCGCATGGCCTTGATGCGGGTGCGCATCTCGGTCACCTCACCGACCCACATGGCGTGCAGTTCGGGCTGGCTCATTACCGCAGCGGTGATCTGGCCGCCGTGGGTGGGGGGGCTGGAGTAGTTGCGGCGCACGGTGGCCTTCATCTGCCCCAGCACCCGGCTCGCCTCTTCGGCATCCTGGCAGATGACCGACAGGCCGCCGCAACGCTCGCCGTAGAAGGAGAGGTTCTTGGAGAAGGAGTTGCTGACGAAAAAGCTGACACCGGCGGCCACCATGGCGCGGATGGCATAGGCATCCTCTTCCAGCCCGTCACCGAAGCCCTGATAGGCGATGTCCATGAAGGGGATCAGGTTCTTCTCGACCATCAGAGCGATCACCTGGTCCCACTGGGCACGGGAGAGATCCACCCCGGTCGGGTTGTGGCAGCAGGGGTGCAGCAGCACGATGCTTTTCGCCGGCAGGCTGCTCAGGCAGTCGATCATGGCGTCGAACAGCACGCCGCCGGTGGCCGCATCGTAATAGGGGTAGTCGTGCACCTTGATGCCGGCCCCCTCGAACATCGCCTTGTGGTTGTCCCAGGTGGGATTGCTGACCCACACCTCGGAGGTCGGGAAGTAGCGCTTGAGCAGATCGGCACCGATCTTCAGAGCGCCGGAGCCGCCGATGGTCTGGATGGTGGCGATGCGACCCGCCTTGACCGCTTCGTGCTCGGCGCCAAACAGCAGGTGCTGCACCGCGGTGCGGTAGTTGGCGGCGCCTTCCATTGGCTGGTAGGGGCGCGGGGCCGGGGCGGCGGCGCGCTGCGCTTCGGCCTGCTGCACCGACGGCAGCAGCGGAATGCGGCCCTGCTCGTCGTAATAGAGGCCAATCCCCAGGTTCACCTTCTGCTCGCGGGTATCTTTGTGGAAGGTTTCGACTAGCGTCAGTATGGGGTCGCCAGCATAGGCATCGACGTGTTCAAACATGGGGGGTCCTTGAAGTTGACTGTCCAATTCGGCCGACCATCAGCCGGGCCGATATGATGGCGCAATCCAGAGGTGGCCTCAAGTTGTTCGAGATGGCGACAGGGCTGACAAAGTCTGTCGCAGTGGTGAATGCGGGGCCCTTGCCAGGATCCTGCATCCCGTCTGCACGTTCCCCCCATTTTGTCAGAGAAGGCTGCCTTATCGGCATCGTTTGGATAATATATGGATGCATACGGCCCCTCTCATTCCCCTCCCACCCATCCGGGGGAGCTAGGTTCGGCGCCGCCTGAGACAAAAGAAATAGTTGCATAATAGTCAGGCTATTCTTTTGACAACCATTGCAGTGTGCCCGGCCCCTTCGGGGGGCCCACGATAACAGGTGACTCATCGCCGATGACCCGACATGTTTCTGATGCCGATTCCCCTGGCTGGACTGGCACGGCCTGGGTGGCTGGAATGTCTATTTTCTTGCCAAGTTCGCCCTGCTCTGGGGGGGATATCTCAACTTCCAACCCCTGATCAACCTGGTGTTTGCCGCCTTCCTGATCTTTCCTCTGCCAAGGGCCGGGTGGCGCCGTGCGCGGCACTGGCTGGCGTTGCCGGTGGGGGCGGGGATCTTCTATCACGATACCTGGTTGCCGGGGATAGAGAGCATTCGTGCCCAGGGCAGCCAGGTCTTCTCCTTCACCCTGGATTACTGGACGGAGTTGCTCGGGCGTTTCATCAATTGGGAGATGGTCGGCGCGGGGTTCGTGCTGCTGACGCTCTATCTGTTCATCGCCCAGTGGCTGCGCTTCACCAGAGTGCCCCGCCGACCAACGAGAACCTCAACGCCTATCTCGATGACTTCTATCGGGAGGAGCAGGAGAGACTGGTGCACTTCCCGGAGAGCCTGCCAGCCCAGGCGACCCCCTTCGATGTACTCATCATCAATGTCTGCTCCCTGGCCTGGCATGATGTGGAGGCGAGCGGCCTGACCGGGCATCCGGTCTGGTCCCACTTCGACATTCGCTTCAACCGCTTCAACTCCGCCACCTCCTACAACAGCCCGAGTTCCATTCGCCTGCTGCGGGCCAGTTGCGGGCAGACCAGCCACCAGGGGCTCTATGTGACGGCGCCGAAGCAGTGTCTGCTGTTCGAGAACCTGGCCCAGCTCGGCTTTGCCAAACAGGTGGCCATGGATCACTCGGGGGATTTTGGCAATTACCTGACCGGCCTGCAGCAGTATGCCGGGCTGGATGTGACCCCCATGGACAAGAAGGGACTGGCCCATGATCTCGCCTCCTTCGATGGCGAGCCCATCTATCGCGGGGATGCCCTGTTCGGCCGCTGGCTGAACGAGCGGACACAGAGTCAGGCGGCACGCAACGTCACCTTCTTCAACCTCATCGCCCTGCACGATGGCAACCGCTATGTGGCGAGCCGCCAGATAGCGCCCTACAAGGCGAGGCTCAAGACCCTGCTGGATCAGCTGGATGACTTCATGACGACGCTGGAGCAATCCGGCCGCAAGGTGGCCGTGGTGATGGTGCCTGAGCACGGCGCCGCTCTCACCGGCGACAAGATGCAGATGGCCGGGCTGCGGGACATTCCCAGCCCGAGCATCACCCAGGTGCCGGTGGGGGTTGCCCTGCTCGGTACCAAGGCGCCCCATGAAGCGACCCGCAACGTGGACACCCCCAGCAGCTTCCTGGCGGTATCAGAACTGGTCTCCAGGCTGGTGGGGAAGGATGTGTTCGGGAGCGAGACCATCGATTGGGATGCCCTGCTGGGCGACCTGCCGCAGACCCCGCCGGTGTCCGAGAACCAGGACTCGGTGGTGATCGAATATCAGGGCAAGTACCACATCAAGCTGGGGCAGGGGGACTGGGTCCCCTATCCCCAATGAGACCGGAAGTGACGATGCGCAGCGAACGGCAATCAGACATGCAGACCCCCTTCGGCGTCCCGGTGGAGGGCACGGTGATCAATGACGTGGCCATGGTCCAGCAGGCCTTTGGTGTCAGCGTCTCCTATCAGGATATTGCCGCCAGGGAGCGGCTCGCCGCCTTGTGCGCACGCTTCCCCCTGCTGGCGGAGGTGGCAGTGAAAGGGCCCGAGGGGACTGGCGAGGGGAGGTCTGCATGAAGGTGATCGCCCTGCAGGGGATCCGGGGAGGCGTGGGGACCACCGCCATCGTGGCCGGACTGGCCCAGGCTGCCCATGAGCAGGGGGCAAGGGTGCTGGCGGTGGATCTCTGCCCGGACAACCAGCTTGGCATCCACCTTGGCCTGCCCCATGACGATCCGGGAGGCTGGAGCCGGCTGACCCAGCCGGCGCGGGAGTGGCGAGGTGCGCTTCACCGCCGGGAGGAGGGACTGGATCTGCTCTCCCATGGCGGGGGGGAGGGGGCGTCGGCCGAGTGGCTGGCGGGGATCGATGGCTATGATCTGGTGCTGCTGGATCTGCCCCTGGGCATGGCCCCCGTCATCCCCTGCAGGCGCTTGCTGGTGGTCAATGCGGATGCCAACTGCCATGTGCGGCTTCACCGCCACCCCTGGGCGGCCGATGAGCGTCTGCTGGTGACCCAGTTCTCCAGCCAGCGGGCCCTGCAGCAGGGGCTGCTGGATCTCTGGCTGGCAGGGGGGCTCCCTCTGCTCAATCTTCATCTGCACAGGGACGAAGCCATGGCGGAGGCCATGGCCGCCAAGCTGCCGGTCGGCCGCTATGCCCCCACCAGTCTGGTTGCCCACGAGCTGGCCGCCCTGGCGACCTGGTGTCTGGCAGAGGGGGAGGCGCCCCGATGAGAGTGCGGCTGCTGACGCCGGCTGCGGGCCTCTGGTGCTCGCAGCGCTATGGCGCACTGCGCGAGCGGGGGGCTTCCCGCCCTGGGGCGGCCGCATTGACCCTGGGCTGGCTGCTGGCCTGGGTTATCTTCCCCCTCGAGCGTCATGGTTGGCAATGGGTGCTGGGCCATGCCCGGGGGCTCTATCCCCAGCTGACGCACCCCCGGGTGGGGGATCCCCTGCGCGTTCTGTTGCAGAGCCTCTGGATGATAGTGCGTCGCCCACAGCCCATCCCTCTGCGCTGGCCTGCCTCCTGGCAACGGCTCTGGCACTGGGGCACTCAGACTCTCGGCGCCTTCCTGGCCCGTCAGGAGGAGAAAGGGCTGGCCGCCGCCAGGGCCACGCCCCGCGAGGCACGCTGGAAGAGCGTGCTGCTCTGCGTGGTGGCCGGGAGCCTCTCCCTGCTCTGCGTCACCCAGCCGTTCACCCTGCAGGCGCAACTGGTGTTCGTCCTCTTGCTGGCGGCCATGGCCTTCATCCTGCGGGCCGTGCCGGGCCGTTATCCCATGCTGATGATGATGGTGCTCTCCCTCACCATCTCCTGCCGCTACATCTGGTGGCGCTACACCTCGACCCTCGACTGGTTCGACCCCGTCAGCCTGACCTGCGGCCTGCTGCTGCTGGCCGCCGAGACCTATGCCTGGCTGGTGCTGCTGCTCGGCTACTGGCAGACCGCATGGCCCCTGCACCGCCCCCCGGCACAACTGCCGGCGGATCCGGCCCAGTGGCCCAGCGTGGATCTGATGATCCCCACCTACAACGAGGATCTCGCCATCGTGAAGGGGACAGTCTACGCCGCCATGGGGCTCGACTGGCCCGCCGACAAACTGACCATCTGGCTGCTTGACGACGGGGGACGGGCGGCGTTTCGCGACTTCGCCGAGGAGGCCGGGATCCGCTATGTGGCCCGGTCGACCCATGAGCACGCCAAGGCGGGCAACATCAATCACGCCCTCAAGATGGCCACCGGGGATCTGGTCGCCATCTTCGACTGTGACCACCTGCCGACCCGCTCCTTCCTGCAGATGACGGTGGGCTGGTTCTACCGGGATCCCCGTCTGGGCGTGGTCCAGACCCCCCACCACTTCTTCTCCGCCGATCCGTTCGAGCACAACCTGCAACGGTTTCGCAAGATGCCGAACGAGGGGGCACTCTTCTACGGCCTGGTGCAGGATGGCAACGACATGTGGGATGCGAGCTTCTTCTGCGGCTCTTGCGCCGTCATCAAGCGCACCGCCCTTGACGAGATCGGTGGCATCGCGGTGGAGACGGTCACCGAGGATGCCCACACCTCCCTGCGGCTGCACCGCCTCGGCTACACCTCGGCCTATATCCGGATCCCGCTGGCGGCGGGGCTGGCCACCGAAAGCCTCTCTGCCCACATCGGTCAGCGCATCCGGTGGGCGCGCGGCATGGTGCAGATCCTGCGTCTGGACAACCCCCTCTTCGGCAAGGGGCTCAAGCTGGGGCAGCGGCTGTGCTACTTCAATGCCATGCTGCATTTCCTCTCGGGCATACCGAGGCTCATCTTCCTGACGGCGCCGCTCGCCTTCCTTATCCTGCACGCCTACATCATCTATGCCCCGGCGGCGGCCATCGCCCTCTACATGTTGCCGCACATCTTCCACAGCGCCCTGACCAACTCCCGGTTGCAGGGCAAGGTCCGCCACTCCTTCTGGGGCGAGGTCTATGAGACGGTGCTGGCCTGGTACATCGCCAGGCCGACCACGGTGGCGCTCTTTGCACCCCACAAGGGGACGTTCAACGTGACCGCCAAGGGGGGGATGACGGAGGAGGTGTTCCTCGATCTGTCGGTCTCCCGCCCCTATCTGCTGCTGATCCTGCTCAATCTGTGCGGGTTGGGGTTCGGCCTCTGGCGCATCGGCACCGGCCCTGCCGACGAGGTGCCGACCCTGATCCTCAGCATGATTTGGACCCTCTACAACATGACCATACTGGGCGGCGCCCTGGCGGTGGCCTTCGAGTCGCGCCAGGTCCGTGCCAATCCCAGGGTGGAGATGGTGATGCCGGCGGCCATCAGGCTGGCGAACGGTCACCTCTACCCCTGTACTGTCAGGGATTACTCCAACGGGGGGGTCGGGGTGCTGCTTGAGGCGCCCCTGCCCCTGGCCGACAAGGAGAGGGTCTGGTTGCTGCTGCGCCATGACCAGCGGGAGCAGGCGTTCGCCGCCAAGGTGCAGCGGGTGTTCGGCTGCAAGCTGGGACTGGAGCTGGAACCCATGGCGCAGGCACAGCATGTCGAGTTCATCCAGTGCACCTTCGCCCGGGCCGATACCTGGTCCCTGTGGCAGCAGCGTCTGGCCCGTACCTCACCCATCGGCTTTGTTTGTATCCTCCTCGAGAAGCTGGCTCGCTGGCTCCTCTCCTTCGTTCCCCGTCGCGTCTCCCCAGATTTCCGGGCTGGGACTCCGACCTCACAGACAGTGAAAGGATGATGAAACCACAACGCTACCTTATTCCTCTCCTGCTGATGGCGCAGAGTGCGACCGCCGCCGAGGCCGTCGGCCCCCTGCCGCCCGTTCCCGCTCCGGTGCGCACCCAGGGGATGAGCTTCGAACAGATGGCGTCATCGCCAGGCACTCTGTCCCTGCGCGGCAATGCGCCAGACGGACTGGCCGACTTCACCGTGCGGCGGGACGAGGTGGTGACCCGGGCCACCCTGGACCTGCACTTCACGCCATCGCCCTCCCTGCTGCCGCTCATCTCCCAGGTCAAGGTCTATCTCAATGACGAGCTGATGGGGGTGGCGGCTCTCAACCAGGATCAGATGGGGACGATGACCCATGCCAGCATCGAGCTGGATCCCCGCTATGCCAAGGATTTCAACCGCCTCAAGGTGAGCTTCGTTGGCCACTATCAGAAAGTGTGCGAGAACCCGGCGAGCGATACCCTCTGGCTCAACGTCAACCGGGACAGCAAGCTGACCCTGCAGTTGCAGACCCTGCCGGTGCGCAACGAGCTCTCCTTCTTCCCCATGCCGTTCCTCGATGTGCGGGACAATGGCAAGCTGACTCTGCCCATGGTGTTCACGGGCTCAGTGCCCCCGGAGCAGCAGCAGGCGGCGGCGGTGCTGGCCTCCTGGTTCGGCACCAAGGCCCAGTGGCGGGGCCAGCATTTCCCGGTGCTCATCAACCAGTTGCCGGATCGCAACGCCGTGATCTTTGCCACCAATGACGCGCGCCCCGATTTCCTGGTGGACTATCCCGAGGTGAAGGGGCCCACCATCGACATGATCAGCTCCCCCGACAATCCCTATGTGAAGCTGCTGCTGATCTTGGGGCGGGATCAGCAGGATCTGCTGACGGCGGTGCAGGGGCTGGCGCGAGGCGATGTCATGCTGCGTGGCCAGAGCGTCATGGTGGACGAGGTGAAGCCGCTCTCCCCGCGTCAACCCTACGACGCCCCGAACTGGGTGCGACTGGATCGCAAGATGCGCTTTGACGAGCTCACGGAGTACCCGGGCCAATTGCAGGCAACGGGGCGCACGCTGTGGCCCATGAGCCTGACGCTGCGCCTGCCGCCGGATCTCTATCTGCTGGGGGAGAACGGCATCAGGACGGAGCTGAAGTATCACCACACCTCGCCCACTCTGCGCGACGGTTCCCGGCTGGATGTGGGGGTCAACGGCCAGCTCATGAAGTCGTTCACGCTCGAGCCCGGCGAGGTCAAGAGTGAGCGGTTGCTGACCCTGCCGCTCTGGTTTGCCGACGACGACGACACCATGGCGCTGCGCATGCCCGGGCTCAAGACCACCCAGGCCAACAGCCTGAGCTTCTCGTTCGAGTATGCCCAGCAATACATGGGAGGAACGGAGGATGGCCGTTGCGATCTGGTGATGCCGCCTGCCCATCAGGTGCGCATCGACGAGGGCTCCACCATCGACTTCACCGGCTATCGCCACTTCATCGAGATGCCCGACCTCAAGGCGTTCGCCTATGCCGGCTTCCCGTTCAGCCGGATGGCGGATCTCGCCGACACCCAGATTGTCATGCCGGCCAGACCCCATCCCGGGCAGATCACCACCTTGCTCGATGCCGTCGGTGCCATCGGGGCCGAGACCGGGTATCCGGCGCTCTCCCTGCAGGTTCTGGACGACTGGGAGCGAGCGCGCACCGCGGATCGGGATACCCTGCTCATCGGCACCCTGCCGGAGGAGTTTCGAGGGGATCTGGCTCCCGACGCCCTGCTGCAATCCACGCGCAGCTGGGTCAACGAGCCAACCCGCCAGCACAAGGGGGATCTGCTGCACACCATGGCCGATCGCCAGCCCCAGGCCCGGGTGGGCATGACGGGCAACCGGGCCATCGCCGTCATCCTGGGGCTGCAATCGCCGACCCATGATCAGCGCAGCCTGGTCGCACTGCTGGCGGATGGACCGGCGGGGGTCACATTGCTCAATGATGCCCTGCAGACCCGGACCCTGCGCGATCAGGTGGCAGGCTCGGTGGCCATCATCCGGGAATCCGGGGTGAAGAGCCTGGTGGTGGGGGATCGCTACGAGGTGGGCTACCTGCCGTGGTGGGAGCGTCTCTGGCAACTGTTTGCCCGTTATCCGGTGCGTCTTGCCGGGCTGACCCTGCTCTGCATGCTGGTACTGGGCTGGGGCCTGCGGGTGCTGCTTGCCAGTGCCAGTCGCCGCCGTCTGAAGGAAGATTAAGAGATGACTCAGATGAAAAATGTCTGTGGTGCCCTGCTCCTCTGGGCCCTTTGTTCCCTCCCGGCGCAGGCCGTCTGTCACTGGCCGGAGTGGGATCACTTTCGCCAGCACTACATCAGCGAAGAAGGCAGGGTCATCGACCCTGCCGACGGGCGCCGCATCACCACCTCGGAAGGCCAGAGCTATGCCCTCTTCTTCGCCCTGGTCAACGATGACAGGGAGACCTTTGCCCGCCTGCTCGACTGGACGGAGCGGCAGCTCGCCCGCGGGGATCTGACCGGCTTCCTGCCATCCTGGCTCTGGGGCAGGCAGCAGGACGGCAGTTGGGGTGTGCTGGATGCGAACAGCGCGTCCGATTCGGATCTCTGGATAGCCTACAGCTTGCTGGAGGCGGGTCGCCTGTGGGACAACCACAGCTACTCTGCCCTCGGCACCCTGTTGCTGCGCCGCATCGCCCGGGAAGAGGTCGCCACGCTGCCGGGTCTCGGCCCCGTGTTGCTGCCCGGGGCGAAAGGCTATGAGGGGGAGGGACGCTGGACCCTCAACCCCAGCTATCTGCCTCCACAACTGCTGGCCAGATTCGCCTCCTTCCAGGGGCCCTGGGGCGAGATGCGGGCCCTCTTGCCCAAGCTGTTGCAGGAGAGTGCGCCCCGTGGCTTTGCCCCGGACTGGGTGGACTGGCAGGCCGACAAGGGATGGCAGGTGACGGCGGACAAGGGCGACACTGGTGGCTATGACGCCATCCGCGTCTATCTCTGGCTCGGTATGTTGAGCGAGGAGGATCCCGCCAGGGCTTCTCTGGTGGCCCACTTTGCCCCCATGCTGGCGCAGCTGACCGAATCGGGTCATCTTCCCGAGCGGGTCTCCAGCCTGAGCGGCCAGGTTCAGGGCAAGGGGCCGAGCGGCTTTGCCGCCGCCCTCCTGCCCCTGTCACGGGGCTTGCCGGTGCAGGTCACCTTGCGCAAGCAGGTCTCCGATCACGGGCTGGATGCGGATGCCTACTACGGCAGCGTGCTGACCCTGTTCGGCGCAGGCTGGGATCAGGGGCGTTATCGCTTTGCCGCCGACGGTACCCTGCAGCCGGATTGGAGCGAGTCATGTCAGGCAGAGTGACCCTGGGGTGCCTGCTCGCCTGCCTGATGAGCGGAGCCCTGGCGCAAGGGACGGTACAGCCGGTGGCCTGGCTGCTGGAGCAGGTCAGGATTGGCGAGGCCCGTGGGCGGGAAGATCTCGTCAGCAACAGCCTCTATTCCCTCTCCCTGGTGGAGCCCGATCATCCGGAGCTGCTGGCAGCCCAGGCCCGTCAGGCCCTGCGCCAGGGCAAGGTCAAGGAGGCCGGGGCACTGCTGGCCCGCCTTGGCAAGCAAGACCCCGACTCTGCGCTCTATCGTCAGGGCATGGCCAACCTGGCCCTGAACGAACCGGCCAGGCGCCAGCAACTGCAACAAGCCAGGCTGCTGACCAGCGCCGGCAGGCTGGAGGAGGCCGAGCGTCTCTATCGCTCCCTGTTCTCCGGTGATTTGCCCCCCAATCTCGACGTGGCGGTGGATTATGCCCTGTTGCAGACACGGATCCCGGCCATGAAGGCAAAGGGGCTGGCGGCCCTGGAGGCACTCAACCGGCAATATCCGGGTGAGCCCAGAGTGCGGGGCGGGCTGGCTCGCCTCTATCTGGCGGAGGGTCGGCGCCAGGGGGCGCAGAACCTGTTGCGCGAGATGGCGCGAGATCCCTATCAGCGGGACGAGGCCGCCGAGATCTGGCTCGCGGACATCGAATCCCTGCCCATCGGTCCCGGGAGCATCGCTGCCTTGCAGGAGTACATGGTGCTCTTTGGCGAAGGGGATACCACCAAGGCGGAACAGCTGCTCGCGGCCCAGGAGGAGAAGTGGGCCTCGCCCGCCTATCGCGCACGCCAGTCGGCGCTCGCAAGCACGGCGGGAGGTGGTGCCTCCATCTCCCGCTTGCAGCGTGCCCTGGCTGCCAACCCGGGGGATCCCGAACTCATGGGGGCCCTCGGGCAGGCCTACTCCCGCAACGATCAGCGAGCGCTGGCCATCGCCCAGTTTGAACGGGTGCTGGCACACCCCGAGGTGACCGACAAGGACAAATGGCGCAGCCTGCTGGCCACCAACCGCTACTGGCTGCTGGTGAGCCAGGGGCGCAGCGCCCTGGAACGGGAGCAGTGGGATGAGGCGGCTACCCTGTATCGCCGTGCCATCGCCCAGGATGGGCGTGAGCCCGAAGCCTGGCTGGGGCTTGGAGACAGCGAGCGTGGCCGCCATCGCGATGCCGACGCGGAGTCTGCCTACCGCAAGGCGCTCGCCATGGGGAGCGCGCGGGAGCGGGCCCTGGCCCGCCTGTTCGATCTCTACAAGGAGCAGGATCCGGCACGTGCCCTGGCCCTGCTGGAGCAGCAGGGCACCCCAGGGATGCAGGCCGAAGGGCGGCGGCTCAAGGCCGGGCTGTTGCAGGAGGAGGCCGATCAGCTCGATCGGGCCGGCAAGGTGGCGGCGGCGCTGCGCCTTCGCGAGCAGGCACTCGCGCTGACCCCGGAAGAGGTATGGCTGGCCTATCGAGTGGCCGATACTCGGGCCCGCCTCGGGGAAGCCGGTAGCGGGGAGCGGCTCTTGCGGGAACGGCTGGCGGCGCACCCGCAGGATGCCACCCTGCGCTACGCCACCGCCCTCTATCTCTCGGGGCAGGACAAGATGGTGGAGGCGAGAGGGGTGCTGGCCGCCATCCCTAGGTCCGGCTGGACACAGGACATGGATGCGCTGGATCAGCGCCTCGCCCGTGACGAGGTGCTCGCCAGGGCGAGGGCGCGTCACGAGGCCGGGGATGATGAGGGGGCCGAACGCCTGCTTCAGCCGTTGCAGCCGGATGACGAGGCGAGCCTGATGCTGGCGGAGTGGGCCACGGATCGGGGGGCCTATGCACTGGCGGAGCAGCGCTATCAGGAGGTGCTTGCCCGCACGCCGCAACAGCCCGAGGCCAGGCTTGGCATGGCCGAACTGGCCCAGGCCAGGGGCGATCTGGCAAAGGCCCGTCACTGGCTGCCCGCCTGGCCGGTCAGCCCGCTGCCCCCGGAGGGGGCCAACTACTACCGCCGGGTAGCCAATCTCTATCAGGCGCTGGGAGAGGGCGAGACAGCCCGCGCCATCTTCACCGACTACGAACCCCTGGTGGTGATGCAACCGGCCTCCCAGCAGACGGCGCTGTTCTGGCGCGATGCCGCCCGCCAGCGCGTTGCCGAGCATGATGTGGAGGAGGCCCTGGTGCGGGATCGCAAGGGGCTGGTGGCCGCAGGTCTGGCCCCCCGCGAGGATCTGGAGGGGGGCGAGCTGACCCGGCTGGCCCGCAGTCAGGATGGGGAGGGGTGGCTGGCATCCGGCCTGCGCAGCGATCTCGACAGGCATTACCGGCAGAGCCAGACCACCTTCTCCCTCGACAGCGATTACTGGGGCTCCAGCGGTACCGGGGGCTACTCGGATCTGCGGGCGCTGACCCAGATGGCGCAACTGGATACGCCGCTGGCCGGTGGTACCGCCTTCGGCCGCCTTGAACTGGTCGACATGGATGCCGGAGATCTGCCGGACTCCCCTTACCGGGCGCAGTTCGGTACCTGTGCGGCCAGGGACTGCCGCGGGGCCGCGCACCAGCAGAGCCGGGGGACCACCCTGGCGGCAGGCTGGCAGCGGGGGGCCTGGGCGTTCGATTTGGGGACCACGCCCCTCGGTTTCGAGGTGGTGGACTGGGTTGGTGGTGCCACCTTGACCGGTGACTGGCACACGCTGGGGTGGGGAATGACCCTCTCGCGTCGGCCCGTCAGCAGCTCGCTGCTCTCCTATGGGGGAACGGTGGATCCGGGCACGGGCATCAGCTGGGGCGGGGTGCGGGCGAACGGGGTCCGCCTCGATCTCAGCCGGGATCTGGGAGGGGCCGCCGGGTTCTGGGGCAGCGCCCAGCAGCACCTGCTGACCGGCAAGAACGTGCCCGACAACTGGCGCACCCGGCTCATGGGAGGGGGCTATTACAAGTTCGTCAACGAGACCCATCGCCGTGCCAGCGTGGGGCTCAGCACCATGCTGTGGCACTACCAGCAGGATCTGGGGGGCTATACCCTGGGGCAGGGGGGGTATTACAGCCCGCAGGGGTACTTCTCGCCCTCGGTGCCGGTGAGCTACCGGCAGCGTACCCCGGACTGGTCGTGGGAGCTGGGCGGATCGGGATCCTGGTCCTACGCCCGTACCGACGACAGTCGCCGCTACCCGCTGGAAGGCTTGTTGCCAAGCGGTTTGCCAGACAGGAATGCGCCTGTGAAAGGGGGCAGTAGCAGTGGATTCGGCTACACCCTGAATGGCGTGGTGGAACACAGGCTGACGGAGCACTGGCGCATCGGTGGCCGGGTGGACATCCAGCAGGCGGATGACTATGCCCCCAGCCATGTCACCCTGTTCCTGCGCTACACCTTCAAGCCCTGGCAAGGGGATCTCGACATGCCCCCAAGGCCTCTCACCCCCTACGCGGACTTCGACTGACAGGGGCGCCCGTCATCACCGGGCGCCCTTATTTCAGATAGGAACGCAGTACCCTCACCACCTGATCCAGATCGTCCAGCCGCTCGGCATGGGTCGCCTCCTCGGCGCCAAGATGCTCGCGCATGTGCCCCTCCAGCACCTCCAGCATCAGGCCGTTGACGGCGCCGCGGATGGCGGCGATCTGCTGCAGGATGGCGGCGCAGTCTGTTTCCTGTTCCAGGGCGATCTCCAGGGCGCCGGTCTGCCCCTTGATGCGCCTGACCCGTGCCAGCAGCTTCTTCTTGTCGTGAACCGTGTGTGACATGCAGGATCCTCTCGATCAATAAAACTATACTGGGGTATAGTATATAGCATCCTCGTTTTCAGGAGAAATCCATGCCATCCCTCGCCTCATCCCACTGCCACCACCCCGTCGTCCACGAAGGGAATCCCCTGGCGGAACAGAAGACCCGCTGGGCCGTGCTGCTCACCGTCGTCATGATGGTGGCGGAGATCGGTGGCGGCTGGTTCTACAACTCCATGGCGCTGCTGGCCGACGGCTGGCACATGAGCTCCCATGCTCTGGCCCTCGGCCTGTCGGTGCTGGCCTATCGCGCTGCCCGCCACTTCGCGCGGGATCACAGGTTCAGCTTCGGTACCTGGAAGATAGAGGTGCTGGGGGGCTTCAGCAGCGCCCTGCTGCTGGTGGGAGTGGCGGGATTGATGCTGTTCGAGTCGGTGGCCAGGTTGCTGGACCCCAGCCCCATCCATTATCAGCAGGCGATCGGCATTGCCCTGCTGGGCCTGCTGGTGAATCTGGCCTGTGCCTGGCTGCTCAGGGACGATCACGGCCATCACCATGGTCACGACCACCATCACGGTCATCACGACCACTCGCACGATCACCACCACGGCCATCAGGATCTCAACCTGCGCGCCGCCTACCTCCACGTGCTGGCGGACGCGGCCACCTCGGTGCTGGCGATTCTGGCGCTGGTGGGAGGCATGTTGTGGGGGGCGGACTGGCTGGATCCCCTGATGGGCATCGCCGGGGCCGTGCTGGTGGCGGTGTGGGCCAGGGGGCTGCTGCGTGATACCGGGCGCGTCTTGCTGGATGCGGAGATGGATGCGCCCCTGGTGGACGAGATCCGCGAGGTGATTGCCGAGCTGCCTGGCATCGAGATCCGCGATCTGCACGTCTGGCGGGTGGGGCAGATGCAGTATGCCGCCGCGATGTCGTTGCAGATGGCGACCCCGGTCCCGGCACAGGCGATCCGTGAGCGCCTCGCCATCCACGAGGAGCTGGTGCACCTGACCATCGAAGTGTCTGCCGACTGACGCCCCTGGCGGGGGTCAGCGGGGAGGCTCGCTCCCCTGATCCTGCCAGAGGGAGCCTAGCATCAGCCTCAGCAGCAGTCCCGGCGGGTCGTCGAGCAGGCGGCCCGGCTCCAGCAGCAGGTGGCCGTCGGCATGAAAGCCCAGGCTGGCGTGAACCTTGCCTTCCTCGCCACACACCTGGAGGAGGCCGTTCAGGGAACCCCCCTCGCCGGGTTGACAGCGCAGCCGCAGCTCCCGTGGTTCCCCCAGCAGGGTGAAGGCGCGGGCGAGGGGCGGGCTCTCTTCATAATCCGGCCAGTTGAAGAAGTGATAGCGTTCGGCGAGTACGCCGGCCTGCTGGCAGAACTGATCGAACAACTGGGCAATGCCCTGATACTCCTGGTCCAGCCGCCTGGCCTGCTCCTCAATCCGTTTCATCACCCAGCCCCCTCTATCCATTTGATTGGACATTGATTTCGTCACTCGCTCCCCTCTTTCCGCTGGTATGGGCCGAAAGCGGTGCCAGGTCTGTGAGCGCGATCGAGTTTTCGTTATGAAAACGTTATCTTGTTGATGCGGATTGGTTTTTTTTGCCCATCCGCTCACATTTACGGCAATTCCCGCTGATTAATATGACACCGCTCGGCAATGACCGGGTACTCGGATATCGAGACTAACTACAGCGGGAATTATAAAAAAATGGATATGAAAAAGACCAAAGTGGCGCTGGTAACAGCCTCACTGCTCGCGCTTTTGTCAGGCTGTAACGACAACAGTTCTTCTGCTCCTGCCCCTGCCCCTCAGGATGAGCCCGTCGCTCGTCTTCCCAACGTCCAGCCCCCGGCCGAACTGCTGACGGCCGGCCCCGACGAAGCGGTCATCGCCCTGGTGGATACCCAGACCAGCGCGGCGCGCGGTGTCACCGGCCCGTTCGCCAGCCACAGCCTGCACCTGTGGAACAACGACGCCTGCAACTCGACCTCGGAGGGCGGCCTCAACACCGGTTGGGATGACAAGAGCAAGACGCCGTCCGCGGCGGACAGTTTTGGTCCGGCCTGGGTCGTGCCGCTCTCCAAGATGGAAGGCTGCATCAACTTCATCGCCCGCAACGGCGATCTCGCGAACCTGACCGGCAGCGACATGAAGGTGGTCTTCAGTGATCACCCGGATCGCACCGTGGCCATCGTCGCCGGCAAGAACGAGATCTTCGGCAGCCGGGCGGAAGCCTTCACCGCCGCCTTCGGCGTGGCGGGGGCCAGTGCCCATCTCATCGACGACAACACCCTGATTTGGCAAGGGGGCAAGGACAAGCCCTATGTGCGCCTCTACTACACAGAGTCAGGCACCATCACCGCAAACAGCGAGGGTGTATTCGATTTCCCCTACCTCAAGCTGACCCCGACCAGCCTGACCGAAGAGCAGCAGGCCAAATACCCGCACCTCAAGGATGCCGCCGCCTTCGCCCTGCCTGCGGGGAAAGATCTCAAGCCCCTGCTCAAGGGTGAGCTGGTCGCCATCGGGACCGATGCGGACGGCATCCTGCAGGGTGCGACCCTGGTGCAGAGTGCCGGTGCCCTCGATGCCCTTTACAGCGAAGCGGCCACCAAGCTGGCCTACGGCGCCGTGGTGGAGGGGGGCAATGTCACCTTCCGGCTCTGGGCGCCGACCGCCAAGTCGGTCAAGCTGGCGCTGTTCGACGAGCAGCACAAGTCGCTTGGCGAGCGCGCCATGACCCTGGACGAGGCCAGCGGCAGCTGGAGCGTGCAGGGGGGCAGCGATCTGGTCGGCAAATACTACCGCTACGATATCCAGGTCTATCACCCGGTCAGCCGCAAGCTGGAATCCTATCAGGTGACCGACCCCTACTCCCTGAGCCTGGCGATGAACTCCGAGTTCAGCCAGGTGGTGGATCTCGACGATCCGGCCCTCAAGCCGGAAGGCTGGGACAGCCTGAAGGCGCCCCCACAGCCAGAAGAACCCCGCCGACATCACCATCTATGAGGCCCACGTCCGGGATCTGACCGGCAACGACGAGTCGACGCCGGTGGAGCACCGCGGCAAGTTCCTCGGGCTGACCGACAGCGACAGCGTGCCCGTCACCCACCTGAAATCCCTGGCCAAGAGCGGCGTCAGCCACCTGCACCTGCTGCCGGTGTTCGACATCGCCACCGTCAACGAGGACCCGGCCAAGGTGGCCAACATCGGCGATGACTTCAGCAAGCTGTGCGAGGTCAATCCCGAGGTCAAGAACTCCAGGTTTGCCAGCCACTGTGGTGGCGGCGAGACCATCGAAGCCGTGCTCGGTGATCTGCAAGCCAGCGACAGCAAGGAGAACCCCGTGGTGCAGGAGCTGTACGGCTATCTGCGCGGGGTGGACTCCTTCAACTGGGGCTATGACCCCTACCACTACACCACTCCGGAAGGCTCCTACGCCACCAATGCGGAGGGGACGACCCGGATCAAGGAGTTCCGCGAGATGGTGCAGGCCATCAAGCAGAACATCGGCATGAACGTGGTGATGGACGTGGTCTACAACCACACCAACGAAGCGGGTCTCGGTTCCAAATCCGTGCTCGACAAGATTGTGCCCTGGTACTACCAGCGCCTCAATCCGGAGACCGGTTCGGTGGAAAACTCCACCTGCTGCTCCAACACGGCGCCGGAACACGCCATGTTCGCCAAGCTGATGGATGACTCCCTGGTCACCTGGGCACGGGACTACAAGATCGATGCCTTCCGCTTCGACCTCATGGGCCATCACCCGAAAGATCAGATGGTGCAGGCCCTGGCCGAGGTGAAGAAGGTCAATCCGGACATGTACTTCTACGGCGAGGGGTGGAACTTCGGCGAGGTACAGGATGACAAGCGCTTCGTACAGGCGACCCAGAAGCATCTGGCCGGTACCGGCATCGGCTCCTTCTCCGACCGGCTGCGTGACGCGGTGCGCGGCGGCAGCCCGTTCGACGGCGGCGAAGCCATTCGCAAGACTCAGGGCTTTGGCAACGGCGCCCTGGTGGATGCCAACGAGCTGGACGGCGTCGATCTCGCCACCGCCCTGCATCAGTCCGATCTGGTGCGCCTCGGCATGGCGGGCAACCTCAAGGAGTTCGTGCTGACCGACAAGGACGGCATTCCGAAGAAAGGCTCCGACATCGACTACAACGGTCAACCGGCGGGCTATGCCCAGGATCCGACCGAAATCCAGAACTATGTCGACAAGCACGACAACCAGACCCTGTTCGACAACCTGGCCTACAAGGCACCCGCCGGGGCCGACCTGGTGCGGATGCAGGGGGTCTCTTTGGCGACTGCCATGCTGGGTCAGGGCATTCCCTTCACCCACGCGGGTGTCGAGCTGCTGCGTTCCAAGTCCATGGAGCGGGACAGCTACGACTCCGGTGACTGGTACAACCGGGTCGACTACGGCTTAAGTGACAATAATTTTGACAAAGGGCTGCCGCGCAAGGACAAGGACGAGGCCAACTACGAGCTGATCGAGCAGGTGCTCGGCCAGCACGCCAAACCGGGTTCGGCCGAGATGCATCAGATGGTGAACTTCTACCAGGAGCTCTCCGAACTGCGTCAATCTTCTCGTCTGCTGCGTCTTGGCAGCGGCGCCGAGGTGATCAAGCGGGTCGACTTCCGCAACACCGGCCCTGAGCAGATCCCGGGTCTCATCGTGATGAGCGTGGATGACGGGGTGGGCGCCGGTGCGGATCTGGATCCGGCCATCGACGGCCTGGTGGTGATGATCAACGCCACCAATCAGCCCCAGAGCATCGGCGATTTCCGTGACGGCAAGGATCAGCCCATCGATCTGACCGGCATGGTCCTGAGCGGTGCCCACCGTGACTCCGACAGCATCGCCAGCGGGGCGGCCAATGACAGCGGTCAGCTGACCCTTGGCGCCTGGTCGGCGGCGGTGTTCGTCAAGCCGCAGAGCGGTGCCCAGGGCGCGGGGCTGCCGGTGAGCAAGAAGACGGATCTGAGCACCTTGCCTCCCTTTGGTGACACCGAGGTATTCGTGCGCGGTTTCCTGAATCAGTGGGATCCGGTCAACAAGATGAACTTCAGTGGCAACTTCACCTATGAGTTCACCACCGAGGTGACGGCGGATCAGCTGGGGTCGACCCAGGTGAAGATCGCTGGCAACGAGTGGAGCGGACCCGTCAATTACGGCAAGTGCAGCGATACCGACCAGCTTGCGACCGGCCAGGTCAATACGCTCTGTGCCAATGGCGGGGATCTGCCGTTCAACGTGGAGAAGGCTGGCACCTACAAGTTTGTCTTCACCGCCATGAACAAGGACAAGCCCACCCTGAGCGTCAGCTACACCGAACCGGCGCAGAGCTGCAAGGTGCTGGATACCGTCGCGGGCAATCCGCTCGGCTTCCCGCTCTATGTGCGCGGCAGTCTGAGCGACTGGAACGCCCAGCCGGCCTACCAGCTGAGCTACAAGGGGATGGAAGGCAACCTCGCCATCTATCAGGCCGCCTTCAACTACGCGGGCAGCTTTGACTTCAAGTTTGCCAACGACGATGGCAACTGGAGCAAGCAGTTCTTCGTGAAGGATGCCGGTGGCACCCTGATCGCACTGGAGCCCGAGCAGGTTTACCCGCTCCAGCACGGCGACGGTGGCATGGGCAACAACAGCATCACACTGGAACAGGGTCTGTGGAGCTTCCTGGTGAAGGTTGACCCGACCCAGACTTCCGGCGAGGTGGGCAGCGTCATCATCCAGGAGTGCAGCGCCAAGTAAGTCTTTCCCATCGAGCCCGGGGTTGGCTCGGCAACCCCAGGTTGAATTCCGCCTCGCCAAGGGCGGGATAACACCGAGAGAGTAAGCAAAGCGCGACTGCCGACCGGCAGCCGCGCTTTTTCTTTGCTGTGGGCGAGGCAATAAAAAAGCCGCCCCGTTGGGGCGGCTGTTGGTTGTACCGTTAACGGTCGGCCTAGCGTTTTCGCAGCAGGCGCAGGGCGTTGGCGGTGACCAGGGCGGTGGCGCCGGTGTCGGCCAGCACCGCAATCCACAGGCCGGTGATGCCGAGCAGGCTGGTGACCAGGAAGATGGCCTTGAGCCCCAGCGCCAGCGCGATGTTCTGGTGGATGTTGGCCAGCGCCGCGCGGGAGAGCCGGATCATGGCGGCAACCCCGCCGAGCTGGTTGTGGGTCAGTGCCGCATCGGCGGTTTCCAGCGCCACGTCGGTGCCGCCTCCCATGGCGATGCCGATGCTGGCCCGCTTCATGGCCGGGGCGTCGTTGATGCCGTCGCCGATCATCGCGACTTTCTGGCTGAGGCCGAGCTTGGCGATTTCATCGACCTTGCCCTCCGGCAGCAGGCCGGCGCGCCAGCCCATGCCGAGCTCGCCGGCGATGGCCTCGGCGGCGCGGGGGTTGTCGCCGGTCAGCATGATGCTCTTGAGACCAAGCTCGCTCAGCTCTTGCAGCGCCGCAGCCGCTTCCGGCCGGATCTGGTCGCGCAGGGCCAGCAGGGCGGCCGGGGCGGCGTCAGGCTGACCGAGCACCACCACCGTCTTGCCTTGCTGCTCCAGGGTGGCGACCCGGGCCTGCATCGCCGCATCCAGGGTGGCGACCCGGCTCGGTGCCAGCAGCTGCCAGAGGACTCCGTCGATGCGACCCTCTACCCCCATGCCGGGCAGGGCGCGCAGCTCCTGGGCGGCAGCGAGGCTGAGGCCCCGTTCGCTGGCCGCCGTCACCACGGCGTGGGCCAGCGGGTGGTGGGAGCCCTGTTCGATGGCCGCCGCCAGCGCCAGCAGGTCGGCCTCAGGCTGGCCATTGAGGTTCACCAGTTCGGTCAGTTGCGGCTTGCCCAGGGTCAGGGTGCCGGTCTTGTCGAAGGCCAGGGTATCGATGTGGGCGAGGCGCTCCAGGGCGGCGCCCCCCTTGATGAGGGCCCCCTGCCGGGTGGCTGCCGCCAGTGCCGAGGTGACCGCCGCCGGGGTGGAGATGACCAGGGCGCAGGGGCAACCGATCAGCAGCAGCGCCAGCCCGCGATAGACCCACTCGTCCCAGCTCTGGCCGAAGGCGAGCGGCGGTACCAGCACCACCAGCAGGGCGACCAGCATCATGGCCGGGGTATACCAGCGACTGAAGCGGTCGATGAAACGCTCGATGGGAGCGCGCTGGGTCTCGGCCTCCTCGATGAGGTGCAGGATGCGGTCGATGGCGTTGTTGCCGGGTTCGGACACCACCTCGAGGCGCAGCACCCGATCCGCCGCCAGACTGCCGGCGGGGACCTTGTCACCCCGGCGGCGCTCCACCGGGATGGATTCGCCGGTCAGGGCGCTCTCGTCAAAGGCGCCGAGGGGGTCGAGCAGGCGGGCATCGGCGGCCAGGCGGGCACCCGGGGCGATTTCGATGATGTCACCGGGGCGCAGCTGGTCGGCAGCGACTTCTTCCCGTACCTCGCCCTCGGCAGGGGTGCGGATGCGCAGCGCCTTGTCGGGCACCAGCGTCATCAGGGCGGTGACCCCGGCGCGGGCGCGGCCAGCGGCGTAGGCTTCCAGATGTTCCCCCAGCATGAACAGCAGCAGCACCATGGCCGCTTCGGCGGTTTCGCCGAGGAAGAGGGCCCCCACGGCGGCGACCGTCATCAGGGTCTCGATGGCGAAGGGGGAGCCGCTTCTGGTCAGTGCCCACGCCTTGCGGGCGACGGGCCACAGCCCCCAGAGGGTGGCCAGGGTAAAGAGCGGCTGACCGATCTGGCTCGGCAGCAGGGCCGCCACCCCCATCAGGCCGGCCAGCGACAGGGGCTGCCAGTATTTGCCGAGCAGGTTACTGACCCTCTGCATCAGCGGGCTGCGGCCCGGTTCGCTGCGAGCCGTGTTCTGAACGTCCCCTTTGAGCTGGAAGCCGGCGGCCAGCACGGCGGCGGTAACGGGGTCGGGGGAGAGGCCGGGGGCCAGATCCACCACCAGCTTCTCGGTGGCAAACAGCACCCGAGCCTGCTGTACGCCCTCCACCCGGCTGACGGCGGTCTCTATCTTGCGTGCACAGCTGGGACAATCCATGCCCAGCACCTGCCAGCTGTGGCGGCGGCTGTTCTGCTCGGGGGTCGTCAGCGGCGGCTCGGTCGCGGCGCCCGTGTGGGCGTGCCCCTGCTCATGATGATCGTGGTCGTGGGCTGTGTCGGTGGCGCAAGCGCCTCTGGGGGGCTCTTCATCCCCCGGGCCGTCTGCGCCACTTTGCCCCTGATGATCGTGGCGGGTCGGGTTGGCGACACCACTGGCCTGTGCCCCGTTGTCGCAGCAGTGGCTGGTGTGGCTGTGCCCGGCCTGTGGGGTGGCGGCCTTGCTGACGGCCTTGATGGGGGCAGCGGCGTGTTGATGGCTGCAGCAGGATTTGCTCATGATGCGTTCCTCTTGAGGGATCCCGCCCCTGCGGGATCCTGGATGACTGAGCCGAGTGTAAACCTTGGTGTAAAGTCCAAGGTCAAGCCCTCTTCTCCTCTTTGTCCGGGGCCATGACAGTGGCCGCTGATCTGCCACTGGAGCAGGAGGGACGCAAAGGGATGCCAAATCCCTTTCATTAGCGGGTGTTTGTCATCCCGTGGCGGGCCTATACTGGGGACCCTGGATCCCACATCAATCATCAAGGACCTAACATGAGCAATACCGTCACTCTGCAAGGCAACCCCGTCTCCGTCTCCGGCCACTTCCCCGTTGCCGGTGAGCAGGCCAAGCCCTTCTCCCTGGTTGCTGGCGATCTGTCCGATGCGACCCTGGCGACCTTCGCCGGCAAGCGCAAGATCCTGAACATCTTCCCGAGCGTCGACACCCCGACCTGCGCCACTTCCGTGCGCAAGTTCAACGAGCAGGCAAGCGCCCTGAACAACACCGTCGTGCTGTGCATCTCTGCCGACCTGCCGTTCGCCCAGGCCCGTTTCTGCGGCGCCGAGGGTCTGGACAAGGTGGTGAACCTCTCCACCCTGCGCGGTGTCTCCTTCCTGCAGGACTACGGCGTGGCCTTCTCCTCCGGCCCGCTGGTGGGTCTGGCTGCCCGTGCCATCGTGGTACTGGATGAGCACGACAAGGTGCTGCACAGCGAGCTGGTGGCCGAAGTCGCCGACGAGCCGAACTACGCCGCCGCCCTGGCCGTTCTGTAAGTCGCGTCACAGGCTGATTGCCTGACGGCCTGCCCCGTTCACACGGGGCAGGCCGTTTTTATTGCGCTCCCGAACCTTTTACTTATGGGGTGGGTCTGGCTAGACTTCGCCTCCACATCCTCGTTCAGCCTGTATTTGCGATCCCCATGACGTTTGACGAACTCGCCCTTGACCCCGCCCTGTTGCCCCTGCTGCCCGCCGCGCTGCAAAAACCGACCCCCATTCAGCAGCTAGCCATTCCTGCTGCCTTGTCAGGACGGGATCTGCTTGCCCTGGCCAGGACCGGCAGTGGCAAGACCCTGGCATTCGGCCTTCCGCTGCTGCAGAGGCTGGACGCAGCCAGTGACCGGGTACAGGGATTGGTACTGGTCCCCACCCGGGAGCTGGCAAGCCAGGTGAGCGCCGCCCTGCAGGAGATTGCCGACGGGTTGGGGGTGCGCCTTCTGACCCTGTGTGGCGGGGTGGCCCAGGAGTGGCAGGAGCGGGAACTGGCTCTCGGCCCCCAACTGCTGGTGGCGACCCCCGGACGGTTGCGGGACTTGCTGGCCCAGCAGACGCTGGGACTGGGTGCCCTGCGCATGCTGGTGCTGGATGAGGCGGATCGCCTGCTGGAGATGGGGTTCTGGCCCGATATCCAGTGGCTGATGAAGGCAATGCCGGGGGCGCGGCAGCAGATGCTCTTCTCCGCCACCTTGCCGATCGAACTGGAGAGCCTGGCCTCGGGCCTGCTGCAGGATCCGGTGCGCATCGAGGCCGAGCCGCTCAACAGCCTGGTGAGCGACATCGAGGAGCGGCTCTATCTGGTCAACAGGAGCAGCAAGGTGCCTGCGCTGATCGCCGTGCTGGAGGCCGGAGAGTGGCCCCAGGTGCTGGTCTTCATCAGTGCCAGGGACGACGCGGACGGGGTGGCCAAGAAACTCGCCAGGGCTGGCATGACGGTGGCGGCCCTGCACGGAAACAAGGATCAGGCCACGCGGGAGCAGGCGCTGGCGGATTTCAAGGAGGGCAGGGTGCGGGTGCTGGTGGCCACGGACCTGATGGCGCGTGGCATCCACGTGGAGGCATTGCCCGTGGTGATCAATCTGGATCTGCCGGACCATGCGCCCGTCTACGTGCATCGTATCGGTCGTACCGCCCGTGCCGGGCAGAGCGGTCTGGCCATCTCCCTTACCTGCCACGGTGATGGGGAGGCGCTCGAGGGGATCCGGGCCCTGACCGGTCGGCCCCTGCCCCTGGCGGCGCTGGCAGGTTTCCCGGTGACCGACAAACCCGCCAGTGGGGAGAGCAAACGGGCGCCAAGAGACAAGCAGGCGAACCGTCGCACCCAGGGCAAGCGCAGCATCAAGCAGTTCAAGGGCAAATCCTGAGACGGACTTCTTGCCCCCGGCGGGAGCCTGTCGTCGTGAAGGAGAGGAGAGATCGGCAGCGCGCCCGGGGGCGCGCCAAACTACACGGCAAGGGGGTCAGTCGTGGAACTGGTTGATCAGGCGGGAGAGGTTTTGCAGCCGCTCCACCAGCAGGGTGATGCCATCGAGGGCTTGACGGCTGTTGTCCGCGGTGTGGCTCGCCAGTTGGTGGATCTGGTGGATCCCCTGATCCAGGGTGATGGTGACATCCGCCTGCTGGCTCACCGCCTGGGCTATCTCGTCGCTGGTGTGGGTCACCCGGGCCAGCATCCGGTTGATCTGGTCGAGCACCTCGGCGGTGGCCCCCATGTGCTGCTGACAGAGCACTGATGTCTGGGCCCCCTGCTCCATGCCATCGGACAGTTGCCGGGTACTCTGTTGCAGCGCCCCTATCATGTCGCTTATCTCGCCGGTGGAACTGCGGGTCTTCTGGGCCAGGGCCCGTATCTCGTCGGCCACCACCGCAAAGCCGCGCCCCTGTTCACCGGCCCGTGCCGCCTCGATGGCCGCATTGAGGGAGAGCAGGTTGGTCTGATCCGCAATCTGCCCGATCACCTCCAGAATGCCGTTGATCTTCTGGCTGTCCTGGGTCAGGCGCGCCAGCACGCCCTGGCTGGCGTCCAGCTCCTGATGAAGCCTGTCGACCGAATCCCGGGTGGTGGCCAGCGCCTGCTGGCCACTGGCGGACACCTGCTGGACCTCGCCCACCAGCGCATTGGCCTGGTGGGCATTGTCAGCCACATCGCGGATGGACTGGCTCATCTGGGTGATGGCCGCCGCCAGTTGCTCGCTCTGGGCCCGCTGCTGTTGCAGGTGAGTGTCTATGGTCTGGATATGCCCCCTGTCATCCTCCGCCGCCTGCAGGATCTGCTGGTTGGTGTCCGCGCTGCGACCTACCACGGCGCGCAGCTCCGCCTTCTTCATGCGCAGCAGCAGTTCAAGGGCGGCCAGGCTGTCCTGACGCCTGGCATAGAGTACCTGGCAAAGGGCGCTGCCCTGCTCCTCGCCCGCCATGGCCAGCAGCCTGGCCAGCCGCCGTTGCAGATGCCAGCCATGCCCCATCTGGGCCAGCAAGCAGAGCAGGGTGATGACTCCCCACCCCGGCTGGCCGGTGACCAGACTGGCCCCCATGCCGAGCAGGGCGGTGCCAGAGAGCAGCAGACACAGCTGCCCCGGCTCCAGGGTCAGCCGGGTCAGCCAGGGCAGTGCCTTGCCGTCACGGATCCGGGCATAGAGCTGCTCTGCCCAGGCGATGTCGTGATCCTGGGGACGGGTGCGGACAGACTGGTATTCGATGATCTGCTGCTGATCGTTGAGAATCGGCGTGACGTAGGCGTTGACCCAGTAGAACTGACCACTCTTGGCGCGGTTCTTTACCAGCCCCATCCAGCTCTTGCCTTGTTGCAGGCGGCGCCACATGTCGGCGAACGCGGCCTTGGGCATGTCGGGGTGGCGGACCAGATTGTGGGGCTCCCCTTCCATTTCGGTCGCGCTGTAGCCCGCCACATCGCAAAAGTGCTGGTTGGCATAAGTGATGTGACTGGCGGGATCCGTGGTCGAGATCAGTGATATGTGATCGGGGAAACGGATCTCCCCTTCGTGCCGGGTTGTGGTCATGTGCGCATCCTGAATGAGCCAAGTAACTGATAAAGTTATTTTTTATTTTTGTGATTGTTACGGCGTCATTGTAGATGCGGACTGTTACACCACCTTGGCTTGGGTCAATAAATCAACACGGGAAAGGCTGAAAAAAGTCGTAGATGGCGGGCTCAGCCGCGGGGAGTGAAGTCGTGGATCTCCCCCGTCCTCGGTTTGAAGCGGGGGTCATTGTCTTCTGCGCTGGCGACCCAGGCCATGGCCTGGCAGAAACTCTCCTGCTTGGCGAAGGCATCCCGGGCCTGATCGATGGCTCGTTCGGCATTGCGCCGATCCATCTTGCTGGCCTTGCGGTCGCTGAACTGCTTTTGCTGGCTCAACATCCATTCGAGGAAGGCCTGGCGGCATTCGGTTTCATCGGCGGCCTTGGCGGGAAGGGCAACAAACAGGGCAATCAGGAGCAGAGCACGCATGGCAGGATCGGATCACGGGGTTGATGAATGAAAAGAGGCGGCATTTTATGCCGGGAACTTGAACAGGAATAGTGCCAGGAGGGGTCAGGTGTCCCGACCCCTCCCCGGACTCAGTGTTTGACGAGGTAGAGCTGACGGCTGTAGGCCACGTCTTCCGGGTTGTTGATGGGATACCCCTTGAGCCAGGGCTTGATGAGCCGGGCATTGGTGTACTGGTAGATGGGGGCGATGGGGGCCTCCTTCTGCAAGATGGCCTCGGCCTCATCGAACAGGCGGGCCCGCTCTGCGGGATCCTGACTGTTGGCCGCCTGCGCCAGCAGCTTGTCGTAAGCCGGGTTGGCGAACCGGGCCATGTTGCCGCTGTGGCCCGATCCCCAGAGCCCGAGGAAGGCGGAGGGGTCGTTGTAATCGGCGACCCAGGAGGAGCGGATCACCTCGAACTGGCCGCTTTGACGGCTGTCGAGATAGGTTTTCCACTCCTGGTTGGTGAGCTCGACCCGGGCCCCCAACTTCTGTTTCCACAGGTTGGCGATGGCCAGCGCCATCTTCTTGTGAATTTCTGCCGTGTTGTAGAGCAGGGTCAGCTTGAGAGGATTGCTTGGGCCGTAGCCCGCTTCTTTCAGCAGGGCTCTGGCACGCTCGTCCAGCGCCAGCTGACTGCTGGTGGAAAGCAGATTGGGCTTGGGGTCGAAGTCGGCGGTCACGTCCGGGGTGAAGTGGTAGGCCGGTTTCTCCCCGGTGCCCAGCACCTTGTCGGCAATCAGGCCCCTGTCGATGGTGTAGGAGAGCGCCTGGCGCACCCGCACATCATTGAGGGGCGGGCGCTGGGTGTTGAAGGCGTAGTAGTAGGTGCCGAGCTGTTCCGGGGTATAGACCTCCCCCGGGATCTGGGCCATCAGGCTCTGGTACTGCTCCTTGGGGAAGGATTCGGTGATGTGCAGATCCCCGGCCAGATAGCGGTGGGTGGCCGCGCTCTCCTGGTTGATGGGCACGAAGGTGACGCGGGTCAGCACCGTGTGGGCGCGATCCCAGTAGTAGGGATTGGGCGTCAGCTCCAGTTTCTCGTTCACCACCCGGTGACTCAACACGAAGGCGCCGTTGCCCACCAGCTTGCCGGGCTGGGTCCACTGGTTGCCATATTGTTCCATGCTGGCCTGGTGCAGGGGCGACAGGCTGGGATGGGTCAGCAGGCTCAGGAAATAGGGCACCGGCTGGGAGAGGGTCACCTTCAGGGTATGGTCATCGACGGCCTCCACCCCGAGCGCATCGGGGGCCAGCTTGCCTGCCACTATGTCGTCCACCTTGTCGAAGCGAGCGAGCTGGGCGAACCAGGCGAAAGTGGCGGCTTCCCTGGGGTCAACCAGCTTGCGCCAGCCATAGACGAAGTCGGCGGCGCGCACGGGGTCGCCGTTGGACCAGCGGGCATCCGGCCTCAGGTGGAAGGTGAATGTCTGGTTCCCCTCGTTGTCCCAGCGGGATGCCACCCCGGGCAGCACCTTGCCGTCCGGCCCCTGGGTCAGCAGCCCCTCGTAAAGGTCTCTGAGGACCTGCAGCTCCGGCAGTCCCACCAGCTTGAGAGGGCTCAGGCTCGCCGGTTCATCCTTGAGATGACGGACGACGGCTTGTTCAGCGGCGAGTGGGGTACCGGGCGGCACATCGGCGGCCTGGACGCAGGCACAGCCCAGCAGGGCCAGTAGGGGGCTCCATCCTTTCATGGTGAATCCTTCAAAATGTGTGAAGCGGGGAGAAAACTCGGCGAGAATGCATCGCCGGCAGATGGGAAATCATGATATCCCCTTTGCTGGTCAGACCGCCAGCATGAGTCCCATGATATCCGATGCGGCTGTCAACGAGGGGGCGCCGTGAGCGCCAGGAAAAGGAGAGAGTGATGAGAGCATGGATCTTGTTGGTCTGCGTGCTGAGCCAGGGCGCCTGGGCGTTGTCCCCGTGCGAGAAGAGCAGCCCGGTGGGAAGCTGGTGCGAAGTGAACATAGAGGCGCTGCACCCCACCCAGGGCGGCGTGGGGCAG
Organism: Aeromonas sp. QDB25; assembly: GCF_027707725.1. Lineage (NCBI taxonomy): Bacteria > Pseudomonadati > Pseudomonadota > Gammaproteobacteria > Aeromonadales > Aeromonadaceae > Aeromonas > Aeromonas sp. QDB25. The sequence goes on from NZ_JAPCIZ010000025.1 coordinate 46,628, forward strand.
TTGCAGGTGGATACCACAGCCCGGGAGCTGGCGGACAAGAGCGAGAAGCAGCTCGACAAGCTGATGAAAAAGAAAGAGATCCCCATCGTCATCGCGCCGGATGGGGGTTACTGGCTGGTGGACAGGCACCACCTGACCAAGGCGCTGTGGCAGCAGGGGGTGAAGCAGGTCAGGGTCAAGGTGATTGCACGGTTGCAGGACAGGGCCAATTTCTGGAGCCAGATGCAGAACAACCACTGGGCCTGGCTCAAGGATGAACGGGGTCAACCCCTGACTCCCGAGCAGTTGCCCGGCCATATCGGTGAATTGCCGGATTACCCCTACCGCACCCTGGCGGGGCTGTTGCAGGATGCGGGCTACTTCAGCAAGAAGGATCAGGTCTACTTCGTCGAGTTTGCCTGGGCCAGCTGGCTCGGCCAGCAGATGGCCTGGCAGCCGATCGATGAGGTCAACCTCGCGGATCGCCTCGCCGAAGCCAAACGGCTGGCGTGCAGCAGCAAGGCGTCGGATCTGCCTGGTTACCCCGGCAAGCAGTGTCGCGTCAATCAGCCCAGAACGGCGGGTTGAGGGATCCTGCACAAAGGGTCTGGTTGATATTTGTTCTCGATTGGCCATGATACAAACTCCACTCGTGTCGGCAAAGGAGAGGAACATGGAACATCAGAACTGGCAACGTTACATGCTGGAGGCGGAGAACGCCCTTGGCATGGGGGCTTTGGGCACGGCGATCTGCCTCTATCAGCAGGCCCTGGGGGAAGTGTATGAGCTGGCCTCCGGGGATCTGGACGAACTGGCCAGCATGCGGGTCGCCACCTGTCACCGCATGGCCGACTTCTGGCGTGCCATGGAAGAGCCCGCCTATGAACTGCGCTACCTCAAGCTCGCCTCCGAGCTGGTCACTGCCCTGGTGCCCCAGTGCCCCAACCGGGAGTGCGAATCCCTCATCAGCGAGCTGGGCTGCTGCCGCGCCGCCCTGCTCTCCTTCTTGAAGCGCCACCCCAATCCGGAGATCGCCCGGCTTATCCAGGTGCAGGACAGGGTGCAGGGCTGCGAGTTGATAGGCCGGTTCCGTCTCAACTGAGTTCAGCGCCGTTTTTGCAGCTTGCTGGCGATGCGGTTTTGCGCCTCTTCCCCTTGGAGGGCCTGGGCGAAGGCGCGCGCTTCCAGGTCGATGACGAAATGCACCGCCTGTTTGAGCTCCTGCTTGAGCAGCGCCTTGCTCTTCTGGAGCGCCATCGGCGGCTTGGCCGCTAGTTTCAATCCTTGCTCCCGAGCGAAGGGGAGCAGGTCCGCCGGGGCCAGCACCCGGTTGGCGAGCCCGAGACGCAGCGCCTCTTCCCCATCGATGGCCTCTGCCAGCAGCAACAGCTCCGCCGCCTTGAGGTGACCGACGGCGCGTGGCAGCAGCAGGCTGGCGGCAAACTCCGGCACCAGTCCCAGCTCGACGAAAGGCAGCTGCAGCCGGGCGTTGTCACCCAGATAGACCAGGTCGCAGTGCAGCAGCAGGGTAGTGCCGATGCCGACTGCCGGGCCGCCCACTGCGGCGATCACCGGTTTGGGGAAGTCGGCCAGGGTGTGCAGAAATTGCAGGATGGGGTCGTCCGGCTCAAGGGCATGCTTGCCAACAAAGTCGGCCAGATCGTTGCCGGCGGTGAAGCACTCCGCCTGGCCCTGCAACAGCAGCACATGGACCTCTTCGTCCCGGGCTGCCTGGCGCAGTGCATCGGTCAGCGCCAGATACGTCTCCGTGTTGAGGGCATTGCGCTTTTCCGGTCGATTGAAGGTCAGGGTGAGCAAGCCGTCCTGCTGTTCGGCCAGAATTGTGAGGGCCATGTCTGAATCCTTGTTGTCGGGGGCTGTCAAAAGCTTGCCACAGGGGTAAGCTTTGTCTCGTTTAACAACATCATAAAAGGATTTCAACCATGTTTAAACGTGCGTTTTATTCCACCATGGCACTGCTTCTGGCCGCCCCGGCCCTGGCCAAGGTCGACGCAGTCGATGGTTATGTGCGCCTGCTGCCCCCTGGTTCGCCGAACACGGCGGCGTTCATGGTGCTCAGGAACGATGGAGACAAACCGGTGAAACTGGTGGCGGGAGCGTCTCCTGAGGCGGGCCGTGTCGAGCTGCACACCCATTTGCACGAGAACGGCGTCATGAAGATGCGCCAGGTGGAGAGTATCGAGATCCCGGCCAAGGGGGAGGCCGTGCTCAAGCCCGGCAGCCTGCACATCATGTTGTTCGACATCCATACCCTGTCCCAGGGCACGCCCTTCCCGCTGACCCTGACCCTGACCCTGGACGATGGGCAGACGCTGTCACTGAGCCTGCCCGTGAAGCCGGTCGAACCCATGAAAGGGATGAAGCACTGACATTTATGGACGCTTGTTCAGCTTTTTACTCTAGGTATTCCTTGCCCAGCGGGTAAAATGATGGCCTTTCCAGTCCAAAATGGAGCGAAGTGATGAAGAAGACCCTGATTGCCGGCACTGTGATGGCTCTGCTCAGCCATGGGGCCATGGCCGCCAATGACTGGCGTTTTGCGGCGGGTGCCGATCTGTGGAATGCCCAGGGAAGTGGCCAGGTCAGCAGCGTGGGTGCCGATGGCAGCTACGACGAGAACTACAACTGGAGCGGCTACCTGCAACTGGAGCACGGCATCCTGCTGCTGCCCAACGCCAAGTTCGAAATGTCCGACTTCAGCAGCAGCGGCGGCAGCTTCAACAACGATCTGCTGGCTTACGACCTGAGCCTCTACTATCGCCTGTTCAACAACGATCTGTTCCAGATCGATCTGGGTCTGACCGGTCGTCGCTACGACGGTGATTTCAACACCCAGCACTACTCCTATGACAAGGATGTGCTGATGGCCTACACCGGGGGGGAAGTACGCATCCCGGGGACCGGCTTTGCGGCGTTTGGCGATATGCGGGTGCAGGATGCCGACAACTACGACTACCGTCTGGGCGGCTCCTACAAGTTCTCTTCCGTGCCGCTCAAGATCCGCGCCGGCTGGCGTGAGGCCGAGATGGACTTCGATCGCGTCGATCAGACCATCGACGGCTGGTTCATCGGTGGTGAATTCACCTTCTGATCTCCCTGAGGAGCACACATGGGCCACATCATAGTGACTGGCGCGGGGTCCGGACTGGGCCGCGCCCTGACCATAGGGCTGGTTGAACGCGGCCATCAGGTTTCCATGATGGGTCGCCGTTACCAGAAACTGCAGGAGCAGGAAGAGCTGCTCGGCAAGGCGGTGATCGGCATTGCCGCCGATCTCGCACACCACGAAGAGGTGGATGTCGCCTTTGCCGCTGCGGTGGAGTGGGGCGGCCTGCCCGACATGGTGATCCATTGTGCCGGTGTCGGCGAGTTCGGCCCGGTGGGTGTCTACACCGCCGAGCAGATCCGCCGGGTGGTGGAGAGCAATCTCATCTCCACCATACTGGTGGCCCAGCAGACGGTGCGTCTCATCGGCGACCAGGGCGGCGTGCTGGCCAATGTGCTCTCCTCCGCTGCCCAGACCGGCAAGGCCAACGAGAGCCTCTATTGCGCCTCCAAATGGGGCATGCGCGGCTTTCTCGAATCCTTGCGGGCCGAGCTGAAGAGTGCTCCCCTGCGACTGGTGAACCTCTATCCGAGCGGGATCCGCAGCGAGTTCTGGGAGAATTCGGATCACGTGGATTCGAGTGGTTTCATGACGCCGGAAGACGCGGCAGCCTACATGCTGGATGCGCTGGCCGCGAGAAGCAGCTGCCATGTGACCGATCTCTTTATCGGTCGTAATGCCTGAAGCGCCGTGAACCGGCCCCGTCGCCAGATGACAAGGAAAAAAAGCGCGCCATTTGGCGCGCTTTTTCATTGATGTGCAGTGCTAAATTATCTGCTTGCCTGCCTCTCTTTACGCCGGGCCATCATGGATGTGAAGGCGGGTAAATTCAGTGCCGACATGGCATGGATGATTGATGATGCATGTCGGCACATATTATTTCCGAGTCGCATATTCCCGCAGGAAGGATGGAATCACCTGTTTTGGCTTCTTGCCAAGGGTCAGCAGCAATTCAAAGTCCGGGTCGATAATGCCATGTCGGCACGCCAGCTCTTCCAACAAGGCAAGCCAGAGGTGGGCCGTCACCTCTGCATCCGCCAGGGCACGGTGAAACACCCCGTCATTGGGCAGGCTCCGGTATTGCACCAGGGTACCCAGCTTGTGATCCGGAGCATCGGGAAACAGGCGCCTCGATAGCAGCAGGGAACAGGCGAACTGGCCGCGGTATTGCGCCGGCAATCGCTCTATTTCCGCATCCAGAAAGCGCTTGTCGAAGGAGGCGTTGTGGGCGACCAGATTGTCATCACCGATAAAGTCGACGAAATCCGCCATCACCTCGTTACAGGGGGGAGCCTGTTTCAGCATGGCATTGCTGATCCCGGTATATTGCTCGATGAAGCTGCTCACGTTGAAGCCCGGATTCATCAATGCCGAGAAACGCTCACTGATATGGCCATTCTTGATTCTGACGGCACCGATCTCGATGGCTCTATCCCCTTGTCCGGGTGAAAGCCCTGTGGTCTCGAAGTCGAGCACGACAACGGTATTGGCTGAGGCGATGGACATAACTTCTCGGGCAAGCTGGGTAAAGAGCGCCAGTCTAGGAAATCAGCCGTGGCGTGTACAGGGCAATGCAGTTATCTCATTGGTTCACGCTGGAGACGCATTTTTGTGCATCATGGCTGAGAGCCATATAAAAAGCCCCGAGTGCCGTGGCACTCGGGGCTTTCCTATGAAAAGCGAAAGGCGGTGTCGGCGTTATCAGCGACCCAGCTTGGCCTTGAGCAGGGCAACGATCTCTTTGATCGCCACTTCCTGCTTCTCGCCGGAGCGGCGGCACTTGTACTCAACCACGCCGTTGTCCAGACCACGGTCACCGATGACGATGGCGTGGGGCACACCGATCAGCTCCATGTCGGCGAACATCACACCCGGGCGCTCCTTGCGGTCGTCAAACAGCACGTCCACACCGGCGGCTTTGAGCTCGGCGTAGAACTGTTGCGCCTGCTCGGCCACGCGCTCGGATTTGTGCATGTTCATCGGCACGATGGCCACTTCGAACGGGGCGATGGCATCCGGCCAGATGATGCCGTACTGGTCGTTGTTCTGCTCGATGGCCGCAGCCACCAGACGGGAAACCCCGATACCGTAGCAACCCATCTCCATGGTGACGGACTTGCCGCCTTCGTTCAGCACGCTCGCCTTCATCGCTTCGGAGTACTTGGTGCCCAACTGGAAGATGTGGCCCACTTCGATACCGCGCTTGAGCAGCAGCTTGCCCTGGCCGCACGGGCTCGGATCACCTTCCACCACGTTGCGCAGGTCGGCCACTTCGTAAGAGGCGATGTCGCGATCCCAGTTGGCACCGGTCATGTGGAAACCGGTCTCGTTGGCGCCGCAAACAAAATCGCTCAGATGGGCGGCGCTGCGATCGACGATGATGCGACCGGCAAAGCCGACCGGGCCGATGGAGCCTGCGTCGCAACCGGCGGCAGCCTTGATCTGCTCGTCATTGGCGAAGGTCAGTGGGTTAGCCACGCCAGAAAGCTTCTCGGCCTTGATTTCGTTCAGCTCGTGGTCGCCACGCAGTACCAGGGCGATGACGGCCTGTTTGCCGTGCTCGTCTTCCTTGGCCAGTACCAGCAGGGTCTTGGCGATGGCGGTCGGCGCCACGTTCAGGAAAGCGGCTACTTCATCGATGGTGTGGACGGCCGGGGTGGCCACCTTGGTCAGGGCTTTGGTTGCGGCAGCGCGCTCGCCAGCCGGTGCCAGGGCTTCGGCCATCTCGATGTTGGCGGCGTAATCGGATGTATCGGAGAAGGCGATCAAGTCTTCACCGCTCTCGGCCAGCACCTGGAATTCGTGGGAGCCGGTGCCCCCGATGGAGCCGGTATCGGCCTGCACCGGGCGGAAGTTCAGACCCATGCGAGTGAAGGCGGTGCAGTAGGCCGCATGCATCTTCTCATAGGTATCGACCAGGGAGGCCTTGTCGATGTGGAAGGAGTAGGCATCCTTCATCAGGAATTCGCGGCCACGCATCACGCCGAAACGGGGGCGCACTTCATCGCGGAACTTGGTCTGGATCTGGTACAGATTCAGCGGCAGTTGCTTGTAGCTGTTCACTTCGTAACGGACCAGCGCGGTGATCACCTCTTCGTGGGTCGGACCCAGCACGAAGGGGCGGTTGTGACGGTCGGTCAGGCGGCACAGTTCGGGGCCGTAGTCATCCCAGCGGCCGGACTCCTGCCACAGCTCGGCGGGCTGTACCACCGGCATGGATACTTCGACGGCACCCGCATTGTTCATCTCTTCGCGGACGATGTTTTCAATCTTCTTCAGGACCCGCAGGCCGGTCGGCAGCCAGGCGTACATGCCGGAAGCGAGTTTGCGGATCATCCCGGCGCGCAGCATCAGCTGGTGGCTGACAACTTCAGCGTCGGAGGGGGTTTCCTTGAGAGTGGAAAGCAGATATTGGCTGGTACGCATCGCGGTAGACCTTCGCTAGTTCGGGCGGCTTGGCCCTGGAAAATTTCAAGTGCGGAATTTTAACAGGCGAAGCCCCCCGGCCCAAGGGCTAAATTCAGCGGCGCTGGGGGGAGGGCGGGGCCTTGCCCCGCCCGCACTAGACCCGAAATTGCGACAGCAACTGCTGTTGCTGCTGGCTGGCCTGATGGAGGGAGGAGGCCAGTTGCAGGCACTCCTGGGCTTCCTGTTAGCCCGTCTGGGCCTGCAGGCTGATATCCGAAACCTTGCCCGTGGTGTGCCCCAGGGTGTGGGAGAGCTGGCTGGTCGCCTCTGCCACCTGTTGCACCATGTCGGCGAGCTGATCGATGTCCTCTTCTACCTTGAACAGGATCTGCTTGGTGTTGTCGGAGTCCGCCATACCCGATTCCACGGTTTTCAGGTTGCGTTGCATCATCAGATAAGCCTGCTCTGTCTGCTGCTGGATGCTGTTGATCACGTCCGTTATCTCGGCACTGGAGGTGGCGGTGCGATTGGCCAGGGTGCGCACCTCGTCGGCCACCACGGCAAAACCGCGCCCCATCTCGCCCGCCCGGGCGGCTTCGATGGCGGCATTGAGTGCCAGCAGGTTGGTCTGCTCCGAGATATTGCTGATGGTGGAGATGATCTGGCCAATCTGCCCTGCCTGCTCCTTGAGGGCGTTGATGGCGGTGGCACATTCACCCACCTCCATGACCACCCGCTGCATGCCGGCGGTGGCGGAGGAGACATACTGGCTGCTTTGCGTGGTGAGCTGGCGCACCTCGTTGGCGTTGTGTGCCGCCAGGTTGCAGTTGTCCGAGATGGTGGTGGCCACCTGCACCATCTGCTCGCTGTCGTGGTGCAGCGCCTGGGCATGCGCTGCGGTCTGGCGGCTGCTCTGGCTGATGGCCTGGACCCGGTTGACCGAGGTGTGCACGTGCTGGTTGTTGTCCATGGTGGCGCTGATCATCTTCTGCAGCTTCTCGATGAAGCGATCCACGCTGCCGGCCAGGGAGCCAATCTCGTCGTCGCGTGAGAGGTTGATGCGGGCATTGAGATCTCCCTCCCCGGCGGCGATGTCCTGCATGCGCTTGTCGACCTGGAGTAGCGGGCGAACAATGGTGCGTACCAGCCAGAAGCCGCAGCAGGTGACGATCAGCAGGCTGAGCAGCAAGCCCCCCAGGATGAGTCCCCTGGTGTAGTCGATGATGGCGTTGAGCTGGTGAACCTGATCCTCGACGGTGGCGTCCCCTGGGCCTCGACCTCGACCAGCGCCAGCCTGAGCTGGTCGGCACTGTGTTCGTAACGGGCCAGCTGGTTCTGATAAGCGCTCAGGGCTGTGGTCCATTCACGGATCAGGCGGGCATTGTCGGCTTGCAGGGCACGATACTGGGTGGAGAGCATTTGGCCTGCAAACTCCCCGTCGCCGGGCACATCGAACTGGCCGGTTGCCAGCATGCCGTCAACCGCGTCCTGATAGAAGCGGGTGGCTTGTGCCAGCTCGGCCTGGATGGCAGGAGTAGGGCCTTCGCTCTGCATCTTCTCCAGCGCATAGAGCTGGCGCAGGAATCCGATGTTGGCCTCCATGCCGCCATCGGCCGCCTGCCAGCGGGTCGCGAGGCCGCCGTTCCAGCTGATGGCCTGATCCGGTGAGCGGGTGAGGCTCTCGACGGCCTCGTCACCGATCACTTCCAGCCTGGTCGAGAGGCGTGACATGCGTTCCGAACTGGCACGCAGCGCCTCATCGGCGCTCGTGAAGGTGCGATAGAGGGTCAGCAGCTGTGCCTGCTCTTGCTGCTTCAGCGTGGTAATGGCCGCCGCATCGATGAGCCCGCCTTGCTCCACCCGGCGCAAAGCGTCGCTGGCCGCCTCTTTTGCCCGTTGCAGCTCCGGTGCGTCGAGGGGGATCCCCGAGAGCATCTTCTGGATATAGAGCGACTGGTTGCCGAGTTCGATGGAGCCCTCCATGGCACCATCTGCCGTCTGCCAGGCGGCACCCAGGACGTAGGAGAGCAGATCAGCCAGCCGCTGGCTGCCATACCAGCCGATCGCCCCCATGCCCAGGGTGCAGCCGAGCAGAATGGTGAGTCCGAGGTTGGATGTGGTGACGATTTTCATGATTCAAGCCTTCCCTGGTGCCGAACAAGACCATTTCAGTGTTCAATCAATGACGAAGATGTGCCATCCCTGATGGAAAATAAAGTGACAGACTGTGTTCTGAACGAGGGAAATGGCTGGGTATGAAGAGCGGGTCATCCCATGATCTGCATGGACCTATGCTGGATACTTATCCAGTTATTCTTTATGCTATGACCCAATTTGCGAGAGTCTGCGTGGCGAGGAAAAGAACATGATCGGTCGCTTGAGAGGCGTCATCATCGAGAAGCAACCCCCCGAGGTGTTGCTGGAAGTCGGAGGGGTGGGATATGAGGTTCATATGCCCATGAGCTGCTTCTATGATCTGCCCGAACTCGGGAAGGAGGCCGTCATTCACACCCACTTCGTGGTGCGTGAAGATGCCCAGCTGCTCTACGGCTTCAACCACAAGCAGGAGCGGGCGCTGTTTCGCGAGCTGATCAAGACCAACGGGGTCGGCCCCAAGCTGGCCCTGGCCATTCTCTCCGGCATGACGGCCACCCAGTTTGTGATGAGCGTCGAGCGCGAGGAGATAAGCTCCCTGGTCAAGTTGCCCGGCGTGGGCAAGAAGACCGCCGAGCGCCTGGTGGTGGAGATGAAAGACCGCCTCAAGGGCTGGGTCAGCCACGATCTCTTCTCCCCGGCCGAAATCACCCTGCCCGCGAAAGAGAGCCCGCTGCGTGCCCCGGATGCGAGCGAGGAGGCGGCCAGTGCACTGGTGGCCCTCGGCTACAAGCCGCAGCAGGCCAGCCAGATCGTCAGCAAGGTAGCCGCCGACGGCATGTCGGTAGAGGAGATCATTCGTGAATCCCTGCGCAGCCTGGTGTGAGGTAGACAATGATTGAAGCGGATCGCCTCATCTCGGCCGGTGCCGCCCGTGAGGACGAGATCATCGATCGGGCCATCCGGCCCAGAAAGCTGGCCGATTACACCGGACAGGAGCACGTCTGCGATCAGATGGAGATCTTCATCGAGGCCGCCCGCCAGCGCGGGGAGGCCCTCGATCATCTGCTGATCTTCGGGCCTCCCGGCCTTGGCAAGACCACGCTGGCCAACATCGTCGCCAACGAGATGGGGGTCAACATCAAGACCACCTCGGGCCCCGTGCTGGAGAAGGCCGGCGATCTGGCGGCGCTCCTCACCAACCTGGAACCGAACGATGTGCTCTTCATCGACGAGATCCACCGTCTCAGCCCGGTGGTGGAGGAGGTGCTCTACCCGGCCATGGAGGATTATCAGCTCGACATCATGATAGGGGAGGGGCCGGCGGCCCGCTCCATCAAGCTCGATCTCCCTCCCTTCACCCTGATCGGTGCCACCACCCGGGCCGGCTCCCTCACCAGCCCCCTGCGTGACCGGTTTGGCATCGTGCAGCGCCTCGAGTTTTACAACGTCAAGGACCTGACCGACATCGTCTCTCGCAGCGCCCGTTGCCTCGGGCTCGACATGACGGAAGACGGCGCTCTCGAGGTAGCCCGTCGCTCCCGGGGGACACCGCGCATTGCTAACCGTTTGTTAAGGCGGGTACGGGATTTTGCCCAGGTGAAGTCTGACGGGCGAATTGACGGACCCATTTCGGCCCGTGCCATGGACATGCTGGACGTGGACAACGAAGGTTTCGACTTCATGGATCGCAAGCTATTGTTGGCCGTCATCGACAAGTTTATGGGGGGGCCCGTCGGGCTCGACAACCTGGCCGCCGCCATCGGTGAGGAGAAGGACACCATAGAAGACGTGCTGGAACCTTATCTGATCCAGCAAGGCTATCTGCAACGTACACCCAGAGGGCGGATCGCAACTCAGAGAGCCTACGCACACTTTGGCCTGGAACGACCGGCAGATCAGTAGACGTTGCGATATGAACCAAAAAGCCGCCCTTGTGAAGTGAACCCCATTTATTGGACACGTTAGCTGGCGGATGACATGGCCTGAGTTCGGTACTGTACCGGGCTCAGGCCGTTTAGTTTTACTTTGAGCCGTTCATGGTTGTAGTAGTGGATGTATTCATCCACTGCTCGCTTCAACTGCTCCGTGTCCTCGTATTTCTCGTTGAACCAGCATTCGCTCTTTAGCAGCCCGAAGAAGTTTTCTACCACCGCATTGTCCAAGCAG